>JAHFQG010000100.1 GCA_023266415.1 Francisellaceae bacterium
CATACCTAAAAGCGCCATCTAAACATACCTATCTTGCTTCAGATAAACGAATGCTACAAGATATGCTGGTCATGATTCGTCAGCAAGGGGGTGGGCTGCAGTTCAATACTCCCCGTGATGCACAGGCATATACCGAAACTCTGTACAATTTAATGAGCCAGGCTCAATTGGCCCTCCCCCACGAAATAACTTACCTCAATGAATATTTGGTTGGGGATAAAAAAGCCATTGGTCGTGTTGAATCCATGGCCCTCACCCTTCGAAGCGGTTATATCTCTCCAGCACAAACCATCGCTGCCAAAACATGGATAGCCAGTAGCGCGATTCTCATCGGGGTTGGGTTGGCAGGGGTTGTGGCACTAGGCTTACTAGCCAGTGGATGGGGTTTACCACTGGTACTTGCCGCGGCGGTGGCGCTGGCTGTTATTGGTACCAATGAAAAATGGGTCATTAACAAAGGTCGCTCGGGTGTTTGGGGCCCTGTGTTGGCTAGAAAACTGTCTGGCCTATACAACGGGACCCGTAATTTTAGTGCAAAAAACACATTTTTTACAGCTGTGTTGTTGGGGGCAGTGGGGCTGGCCTTATTTGCCCCAGGGGTGGGGCTCATTGCTGGGGCCATAGCTGCGTTTACGGTGGTGACTTTAGCGGCTCTGTACGTGATGGCCACCTTCTTCCATGGGTCAACATCCGCCTTAGACACAGCACGAACCACTGCTGAAACCCTCAGTGGGGGCAGATGGCGTTTTGGTTTTACCAAACCTGCTCCAACAGCCGATATTTTGCTAGAAGCGTTGGCTAAGGCGGAGAACACTGAGGCAGCGAAAGATCATATTCAATATGTCCTAGAGAATCGCGCTGCAACAAATGAGGGACGTGTGATCACTCCTAATTTAACCAACGCAGCGTCTAATGACGCTGCCTGCTTTAAAGAAGAAACGATGCCCGGGTTACTCTATAGCTTGGTGAGCGGTGGGAGCCTAACGATGGGCAACGCATTAAGCTTTTCCAGTGCGGCAAACAAACCAGCAAAAGAAGCTATTAAACCATTTCCAGCAGCGTAGGGGCGAGGTGTACCTCACCCGAGAGAGGGATCCAGGTAGATCTGGATCCTACAATTACAAACAATCCATACAGGAGTTTTGTCATGGGTGAACCGGCGGCAATGCAAAAAAAAGAATCTTCCTTCAAAAATGTTTTCTTTGGTGTTCCAGGACTCAATCCGGATGCTTGGACGCAAGACTATACGATGGTGACTATTGCGGCTGAAGCAAAGGGGCCTCACTTTATTCACTTTGTTCCCGCCATGTTCAATTTTGCCTGTGCGGCTGCCAAAGGGTATTTGGAGCCTGAAAACAGAGATGCTTTAAAACAAGGGCAAGGTAACGTTTCCAGCGCATTACGTCGATTAGATAACTTAGTTTCTGAGTTAAAATCTGCTGGCAAAACCGAAGCAGACATTCAGAAAGATCCCGCTTGTAACGCTTTAAAAACTCAAGTCGCTTATCTTGAAATGACGGCTTTTTCATACGAACAATTTCGAATGGCACAGTTGCTGCGAGATTACGCTGCAGCCAAAACAGCCCAAGATGCTGCAATAACAGCTGTAGAGAAAGCTGAGGGAAACTGGTTTGGCAACTTAAAGCTGAAGCGTCAGGAAAAACATGCGACCAAACAGCTTAAGGCATATCAAAGAGCGCTAGAAGTACAAGTCCCTCTATATCAAGCACTCTTGGCAAGGGAAACTAATTTAGTTAACAACATATTAGACAAAGCCAATGGGCTTGCAAGAGAGAAATGGATTAAAGAAGGAAAAAGTGAAGACGAATTTAAGGCGGACACCTCAATATCAGTCTTAACAGAAGGAAAAGAATATACTCTAAATGAAGCAAATGCAGCAAAATATGCCATACGTCCGGGTATTTTTGTGGATTCAAGAGCGGCCGAACAAGAAGTTAAAGGCATCGCGCTATTTGCGGGGGGAGAATTTACGTTATACCGATTTAATCCCCTTGCCCCCAAACCCCAACCACATTAAATCGCTGCGATTGTATTTCAAAGACGGGAGTAAGCGCAAACGAGATCCCCGCCTGCCCACCCACAAAGAATCGGTATCCATTCAAATTAAGGGAATGGCGCTGAAATTGTTCCGGACTGAAAAAGTCATCGTTCCTATCGCTTTTACGTTGGGCGTGCTTTACACCGCAGCCTGTATTGCCTTGGTCGCTTCTTTCTTAATTTCCTTAGCAACGCCTGTCGGACTTCCTTTGGCTGTGGTTGTTGCTGCCGCCGTTGGTATGTTTGGGGTGGAATTACTCAATAACCACGATGACTGGGCTAATCGCGCTAAGCGGATTGCGGGGGCTATTACCCGCTTTTTATCCGGCACGGCTTTTAACAAAAATGGTTTCAGTTATCGGTCAACGGAACGTTTTTCCACCGCGCGGGCTTTGTTCACCAGCTTTCTCTTGCTGTTTATAGGCATTGACTTAACGATGATAGGGGTAGGGGCGGGTTTGAGTGTGGCTGATTTCTTCTTGGAACATTCGTTGATAGCGCGTGCACATCCAGTGGCCATTATTGCGGCAGCGGTGGTATTTGCCCTCATGGCCGTCAACTCCATGATTACTCCCCGTATCATCGGATTTTTACGAGAATGCGGCTTGTTCTTTAAAGAACCCACGAATCGGATCGATTTGGATGCGGAAATTGTCCCTTTGGTTAAAGAAAATCTGGCTTTTGCTGAAAAGCGCCAACTAAAAAAAGATGAACAAAAAGTAGAAGTTGACGAAGAAGAAGCACGTGACAAAGAGCTTGGCGCTGTCAGCACAGCCGCAATCACGACTGCTTTTAATGAAGCTTCAGCTAATAAGCTGCCACCAGGAGTAGCCTCCAATGATGAGGTCAACGGCGGGTACACAAGAAGGAATCGACGTTTAAAATAGCATAGGGGCCATGGGGGGTAGTGGTTGAGGGGGAGTCATGACAAAATGGGTTATGCTTCTTCTCGTTTGTTTCTGCCTTACCGCCCTAGGCTTCTGGCAACTGAATCGAGCCGAACAAAAGGAAGTTTGGTTGCAATATGCCACACAACCGGAAGAGATAAGGGGTTATTGGGTAGATAAATCGTTTTTGTTAGATAACCAAATTAGACAAGGACAAATGGGCTACCAGCGCTTCACCCCCTTTCAAACCACTTCTGGCACGTGGGTGATGGTCAATCAAGGGTGGGTGAAGGGCAATGTGAGCCGCACAGTTCTGCCCGATTTATCCCCCCTCCCGTCTGGCTTGCAAACCTTAACTGGGTGCTTTTTTCCGGCTTCTATCAATCGATGGGTGCCCCGTCCCCTTGAAACCCCTTTATTATCCCCCCTGATATGGCCCGTTCGGTTTCAAAAATGGGATTGGGCATTGTTTGAACAGATATTGGGCCAACCTTTATCGCGAAAAGTGTTATATCTCAAAGATTTCCCAGCCCCTGCTACTTCCCCTCAAAAGCACCGAGCTTATGCCATACAGTGGTTTTTATTGGCGCTGATACTCCCCTTTTTGGTATACTTTCGAGTTGTCGCCCCAGCGTAGGCTGGGGTCTAGCCCCGCGGGCGAGGCACGCCTCGCCCCTACAAGACACTGGATGCTAGTCTGCGCTGGCATGACAGCTTGAAAAGCACAGAGGGGATCTTTACTAAAATGACACACACAAAATACACCTTCTGGATACTCTTAGGCCTATTCCTCCTTCCCTTTGTGGCAGCCACTTGGCTTTACCATCATGCCAGTGCTTTTACCTTCAACACCAAAAACAAGGGCACCCTCTTAAACCCCGTACATTCTGTCAGCGAATTGGCTTTGTCCCAAACACTGGACAACACTTGGTGGGTTTTAGCCATTATTCCTACCTGCGATACCGCGTGCGACCGCACCCTCTTTTGGCTCAACCAAATGCAAACCGCCTTGCACAAACATAGCCCTCGTGTCCAGCAAGCCCTGCTCCAAATTCATCCCGCCCCTGAAGGGGTTACGCCCTACCCCCACATCCAGAGGATGTCTTTGCGTGCTTTCCCCCCTTTTTTGACAGCGCCCGCCATTGTGCTGGTCGATCCTTTAGGCAATATCATGATGCACTACGATTGGGGCGTCGACCCAAATGATATTTTTAAAGATTTAAGCTTTTTACTGAAGAATTCTCAAATTGGATGAGCATACACCTGGAAAGATATCGTGATTAGGGGCCAAGAACAAGCAGTTGCAGAGTAGGCTTCTGTCAGCTTTTTATTTGAACTGGATACCAGCCTTTTCGTCGGAGACAATCCATGCAAAACACGACCATCCTACCCCACCAAATAGCCAAGACAGCGACTGTATTAGCTTTTGGGGTTGTCCTCTTAGGCTGCTATACCCGTTTGACAGATGCAGGCTTGGGATGCCCAGATTGGCCAGGATGTTACGGGGCCTTAACTCCCCAGGCTTCTTTAACGCCTCTGGCAGAAAAAAAAGCCTGGACAGAGATGATCCACCGTTATGCCGCTGGCACTTTGGGCCTCTTTATTATCGCTCTTTTTTTCTTAAAGGCACGGTATTCCAAAATACTTTTAGGTTTGGTGATATTTCAAGCTGCACTGGGCATGTGGACCGTCACTTTACGGTTGCAACCAGTTATTGTGATGTTGCATTTATTG
>JAHFQG010000101.1 GCA_023266415.1 Francisellaceae bacterium
CAGGCCTATCGCTGGCGGTTATTCAAGCTTTTTATCAAACTCTGCCTATTTTAGGGGTTTGCTTGGGTCACCAAGCCATTGCAGCAGCCTTTGGGGGGGATGTGGTACGCGCCCGATACTCGATGCATGGAAAAAGCTGCACCATCACCCACACCCAAACAGGATTATTTGAGCATCTCCCCAACCCCTTACGCGTGGGACGCTATCATTCCCTTGTTGCTTGCCCCCGATCTCTGCCCGACTGTTTAGAAGTTACCGCCTATGACAATCATCAAGAGATTATGGCCCTTCAACATCGCCATTTTCCGATTTTTGGGGTACAATTCCATCCAGAATCGGTGTTAACCGAACACGGACATGCATTATTAAAAGCTTTTTTAGAAAAATAAATGGCCTTGTTGCATGAATGCGGTCTAAGCTGTCTGTAATATAATGCCGTCATCCCGAGCATAGCGAGGGATCTCCCTCTATGCTATTCTCAGGAGATCCCTCACGGTGTTCGGGATGACGTGATGGGCTCAGGATAACGTGGGAACATGGCTATTCATGCAACAAGGCCGGATTTTGGTAACAACCTAAAAAAACTATAAAAATTATGCAAAACTCTTTTTTCCTAGATACCCCCCATTTCGGAAAAGTATTGTACGATAAAACCCCACGCTTGTTACTCCATACCACGCCCCCCACGTATTACACGCATCCTGCCAAGGCCATTATTCTGCATCCTTCGACAGCTTGCCCATTGGTGATTGCCCCGAAAGAGCCTTTTTCTCTCTTTTTACTTATCAATGAGGAATTGGTCGACAATTATTATTTTTCCCCATCGGGTCAATTTTTTTTAAATCGTTTGCATTATCATATTAGACATATAACTTGGTCTGACAAAGTACGCCTGGGCACCCAAGCCAAACAACAAGGACAGCCTGTATATGAACCCACCCCCGAGGTTTATCAACGTCTCTCTACCACTCGCCCAGAACCTATCACCGCTTCTCGCACACCCTTGGTATTACCATCGAATCAAATCAGGGGCTATGCGGCAGCTTCCCAAATGGCATTCTATTTAGAAGCCGGTTATACCCACCTCATTTGCCTCACCTTTCACCATAATCCTCTGCCCACAGGTTTTCACAACCTACATTGGCATTCTTTTGCTTGTTATGAAGGTACTCAACTGGAAAAATCGTTGTTTGAAGAACCCCAAGATGCTTTATTACACCAACAGTTACAGGCACATGGCATGAAATCGGCTTGTACCTATCAAGTCCATTCACTTCATACGGGTTTTGTGGCTGATCTGACCAACCCCATTGCCTCTTATCACCCTCTTTATGTCACAGACACCCCCAAACTTACCTTTGCCCATATGACCGATTTGCATCTATCCAGCCGTCATTTTGCGTTTGGGCAGGTTAAAGCCAAGGTGTTTCCCAATTTGCCAGACAGCTTGTCGCCCCCCTTGGGCACCTGTGTGTTGAATACGTTTGATGCGGTGTTGGATTTAATGGACCAAATTGGACGTAATACGAGCATCGATTGCCTCGTCATCACGGGTGATTTGGTGGACTATGGGGTGAATTTATCGCCAGAACATATCCCCCTAAAAAACACCGCTGATTTGTGGAAAAAAATGCATTTAAAGCGTCATTTTAAACGAGGTAAAATGCATCACTTTTATGAGATGGGGGTTGATCATACTTTGATGCTTAGTTTGTTAGTTTACTACTATGATACATATCAAAAACCCATTTTTATGACGGAGGGGAATCACGATCATTATGAATATCCTTATGGGATTTCACCTCGGGTATCCAGTGTGGTTCCATTATGTGAATCTATTTTGGTGAATGGTTGTATTCCACGCGATCATAATCTCAGTTTTTACGAAGCTCTGCTGTTATTTGGGCCAGGGTATCGGGATATTTTAGCGGTATCCAACTTTAGTGCGCCCATGCATGATATTTTTTTAGCAATTTTTTGTCCGCTCACTGATTTTAGTTGGTCTTATAAGAAACAAACCATCACAGGATTGGGCTGGGGGAATCAAGAAAGTTTACTGTCTCACTATATCGACAATCCCCATTCAGGTTTATTACCCCGAGCGGTTGATCTCATTTCTGACCATCAGTGGCCTCTGTTTGCCACAGAGACGCCCCATCATCTTTTATTTACGCATGCTCCGATGGTAAACTATGAGAGTTCTGTTCCTTTACAAAATTTAGGAGAGGAAGAGCGGGCTATTGATTGCTCAGACAATCCGGTGGTATCGTCCAGTGGTTCCAGGTATGATGAGGGGTCTTTTTTTTTTCATCGTCACCGATTTTATCAAGACTATTTAATTAAAAATGTATTTAGCCATGTGTTTTCAGGTCATGCACATCGAAGTGCTTTATACGGGTTAATTTGTTTAGAATCGCATTCTTTAGGAGAAGCGGGGATACGGCAATTTATCCATAAGACGGTGGTTTTAACGGAAAGTTTCCCATTGGTGGGGCACCATTATCCGGGATATTTGTTGCAAAATCGCACGCGTTTGGTGGTAACGGGATCAGGTGGACCAATGGCGGTTCGGAATTTAGAAGGGGAGCTGGGGGGAATGAACGCCTGCCCTCCTTCAGCTACTTTGCTTACTTGGTTACCTGAGGAAAAATTGACGGTTATTTATCCACGTATTCCCCAGGCTGCGCCTCGGCTAGCGGCGGTACTGGACTATGCGGAAAGAGAGTATCCTTTATCTTTTCAATTTTCAGCGGGTTCCCCTGAGACATTATTGCTGAGTATACCGGCTTTGTGGTCTTGCTCAATACCTTTGTTTAAAAATATTCAAATAGTCTTCACAAATCAGGCAATGTGTGAAATACTTCCGTCCAGATGTATGGTGTGTTCGGACGATTTAGAAGTTTATCAACTACAAGGACACTTTTCTGTGATATTTGGCCGGTCTGGCCAAGGCCAGTTACTGTTTGCGGTGTTTCATTTCAATGAACGGCTGAAGGGCCATCGTTATTTTAAACAGAATTCCGTCAAACATCCGTGGATTATGCCTTTAACGGTTCATCAAGATATCGTTTCGGGTGCATTGTCATTGAAAAGACCCAACAAGGAAAAGCCCTATGAAGGCTGGTACAAAGCGCATTATCCCCAGGAATTTTCTATATAGTTTCAGTGGGTTGATTTTGCTGATTTTATGGGGTATCCAAGATCATTACCGTTATCAATATTACCCCGTTCAGCCTTTGTTCCCTGCCTCTGAATCAGGTTATGTGTTACCTTACTTAGTCAATGTCACGGTATCCCAACAAAAAATTGAACAAGAGTTTGTGGGGGGTATTTTAGAAAATGTGACCTTCGATGGGGTTTATGTGCACCGGTCTCGTTTTTTAGGTATTGGACTAAAAAATGTCATTTTTCAAAATTGTGTTATTGAGAATACGACTTTTTTAATTGATTTTGCTGAAAAAGTGGTTTTTGACCACTGTGTGCTTCGCAGTGTTCAATTTAAAGAAAATCATTCGAACATTACGGCTCAGAAGAACATCATTTTTAGAAATGCCTCTTTGTTTGGTATTTATGTATATCAGGCAAATAACTGGTTGATTACTGCCAATCGTTCTCAGTTGTACACCTTAAAACTCAATAGTGTTCAGAACACTCGATTGGAGTTAAACCATTCGGTGGTAGATCAGTTTTTTTCTAACAGCATTGATGATCTTGACTTGATTAACAACAACAGCCGTTTCGGCCCTTTCTTCAATTTTTGGGAGTCATATGAGCATTATCGGGTTTTGATCCAAAAACGCATCCAAAACTCCTGTCTTCCTGACCTATGGCTATCCATTCAAAACTTTTTTTGGGGCGTTTTGTTGGTGATAGGAAACGTGTGGGGGATATGGTTTAAGCGGTAAATGGCCTTGTTGCATGACATTCAGAATGCCTGATTCAGGCAACAAGGCCGTTTTTTGAACGTTTATCAAAAAACAATCCAAATACAATCCCACCCAACAAGGAAAATATCACAGAAAACAGGTTTTCTTTGATACTTCTGGGTAGCATATCTTTTATTTGAAAACAAGAGACACTCAGCATAAAATAAACCATATAAGTGGATATTATTCGAAGAGCTCGGTTTTGACATAGGCCGCGTTGTTCTAACGGGAAGAACATTTTATAGGGCGACAAGACCCACCCCACAAAACCTATAACAGCAGCGTATACCAACACCATGATTTGTGTTGGATGGTGATAAACTGTTTGAAATTTGAAAAATGATAACCATATGAAAGAATAAAAAACAATCCAATAAATTTTTTTTGACATAAAGCTTCCTTTCTGATAATTTTATACGCTTTGATGAGATGCATCATCACATCAATTTTAATAAAAAATAATAAATGTTTTAACAAGGAAAGTCAATGAGAAAATTAACTGAAAAGGAAGTTTTATTAATACAAGGTGGGATGAATTGGTTTAATGTATTGGAAGGCGGGTATGACTTAGTAGAGTTGGGAGAACGATAAATCTGCGGCCTTGTTTCATGAATGGCCATGTTTCCACGTCATCCTGAGCCCATCACGTCATCCTGAGCGTAGCGAAGGATCTCCATGGCATAAGGAGATCCCTCGCTACGCT
>JAHFQG010000102.1 GCA_023266415.1 Francisellaceae bacterium
TCCCAAGCGGACTGTGATGTGATTGTCAGCGATGATGGCCTGCAACATTATGGGTTACCTCGCCAGGTTGAAATCGTGGTGGTGGAGGGGCATACTCGATTTGGAAATGGCTATTGTTTGCCCCTGGGGCCTTTAAGGGAACCTTTGAGCCGGTTAAAATCGATTCCGTTAGTGGTGTGTAAAGGCGGGACACCACACGCCGGAGAGTGGGGGGCTAAAGTGGTTTATGCAGAAAATGGGGTTGATTTGGTTACCGGCCAGGAAGTACCGTTAACGAACTTTAAAAAAGTGCATGCGGTGGCCGGGATTGCTCAGCCAGAGGTATTTTTCAGGGCCTTAGAGGCGATGGGGTTAGAGGTAGTTCGACACCCTTTTTCCGATCATTATGATTATCAAGCGTCTGATTTGCCTTGGATGGATGCGCCCATTATCATGACTGAAAAAGATGCGGTAAAATGTAAGTTGTTTAACTTGAAACAGATGTATGCCTGGCCGATCCGCTTGTCGTTGAGCTCAGAATTTGTGGCCACTGTTACCCGTCTCTTACAATGAATATTGTAGGGGCTAGGCTGAAGCCTTGCCCGTGGGTGATTTAGCACAATTTGTGGCAGCCAGCCACTCGCTCGGCCACCGCTTGTTCTTGGCCCCTAATAAGGAAGTGTTACATGGATAAAAATTTGTTAGATATCTTGGTTTGTCCGGTTTGCAAACAGTCATTGGTGTATAAAAAAGCGCAACAAGAACTTATTTGTAAGTTTGATAAGTTAGCCTACCCCATTCAGGACGATATTCCTGTTATGTTGGTCGACCAAGCTCGAAGCATTCCCTCGGATGAACTTCTATGACCTTTCACATCATCATTCCTGCCCGTTATGGCTCTACCCGTTTGCCAGGTAAGCCTCTTTTACTGTTGCATGGAAAACCCCTGTTACAATGGGTGATAGAGCGTGCCCAGATGGCCCACCCTGCCTCTATCACGGTGGCAACAGACGATACCCGTATTGCTGATGTGGCGGCAGCCTGTGGGGTGCCGGCTGTTCTGACCAGTACGGCTCATGAAAGTGGGACCGATCGCCTGGCAGAAGCAGCGCATCTTATCGGCTTAAAAGACAACGATATTGTGGTAAATCTACAAGGCGATGAACCCTTTATGCCCGCCATCGCCATTCAACAGGTGGCCGATACCTTAGCCTGCCGCACAGAGCCTATGGCCACCCTATGCACCCCGCTAACCTCTTCTGAAACATTGATCAATCCAAATGGGGTGAAAGTGGTGTTTAACCAGCATCAACAGGCCCTTTATTTCAGCCGTTCACCCATTCCATTTGGTGCTCATACCCACTATCGCCACATAGGTATATATGCGTATCGAGTGGCGTTTTTAAAGCAATATGTGGCCTGGGGGCCTTGCGCGCTGGAAATGCAGGAAAAGTTAGAACAACTGCGGGCCTTGTGGCACAACATCCCCATTGTGGTGCCCATCGCCCAAGAAGCACCCGTAGGCGATATTAATACCCCAGAAGATTTAAAAGCCGCCCACGCTTGGGCCCTATAAAACGGCCTATCTCAGGCCAGGAACGGGGATAGTGGCATATTCACTGCGATCATACATCAAATCATTTTTGGGTACGTTTATATCCACGGTGGTGCCCGGTTTTACCGTTATTACCGGTCTAAGTTTGTTGCCCAACAAAACCTCGTCTTTGTCAGACGCATTGGTCACCTTCTATACTAAAAAAGACTCGAGATAGGCCAAAAGGATAGGTGTATGACCACGCGGTTGAAAAATCATTTGAACCATCAGGTAAGTCCTCATTTGGCCGGACATAGTACTGATCCCATAGACTGGTATCCCTGGTGCCCAGATGCCCTACAATTGGCACGAGAACTCAATAGACCTATCTTTCTTTCTATCGGCTATTCTGCCTGTCATTGGTGCCATGTCATGGCCGAAGAATCCTTCCAAGACATTGAAACGGCCAATTTATTGAATCAATATTTTCTGTGCATTAAGGTAGATGCTCAAGAACGACCCGATATCGACAAAGTGTATCAAACCGCCTATCAACTCATGCACCACGAAATAGGGGGATGGCCCCTCAACGCCATCTTAACCCCAAATCAACATATTCCTTTTCTTGTCGGAACATATTTTCCAAAAGAAAGCCTGCAAGGCCAACCCAGTTTCAAAGACATTGTGCGGAGTTCAGCCAACTACTACCAACAACACCATAAAACCATCGAGCAAAATCATTCTCCCCTAGCCGCTGCTTTGAATGGACTCTGCGATATCCCCAAACAACCCTTACGGGATTCCATGAATGAAAAACCTCTTACCATGGCACGTATTGCATGGGAAGAAGATTACGATGAAGTTCATGGTGGTTTTGGCAAGTCACCTAAATTCCCCCATATCAGTTTTCTGGAAGGTTTGCTGCGTTATTGGCATATGAGCCTCACCCAACAAGAAGAAGACAAAGCCGCACTTCGCATGTTGATAAATTCTCTCAGCCAAATGGCCAAAAGCGGGTTGGTAGATCACCTTGGCGGGGGCTTCTTTCGCTATGCCATTGATGCTGCCTGGCATATCCCCCATTTCGAAAAAATGCTATACGATAATGCGCAACTCATGACTTTATACACCCAATTGTATCTTTGTGCTCCAGAACCCTTGTTTCAAAAAACCGTGGAAGGCATTGTCACATGGGTATTACAAGATTGTCACTCCCCTGAAGGGGGATTTTATGCCTGCATGGACTCTGACAGTCAAGGTAAAGAGGGAGCTTATTATATTTGGGACGCGAAGGCTGTTGAAACTTTATTGGGTAAAGACACTTTCCGGGGCGTGGCAGACTACTGGGGGCTATCGCAGCCATCTAACTTTTATTCAGCTTGGCATTTACGGATTTGTGACGAAGAGAACAAAAGACCTTCTGAAGAAATCATTCAATCAGCCAAACATACTCTCTGCACCATTCGAGATGCCCGTCAAAAACCTCATCGAGATGAAAAAATATTGGTAAGTTGGAATGCTCTCACCATCAAGGGGTTATGTGTGGCTTATCATGTTTTCCAAAAACCGGAATGGAAAACCGCGGCTGAAAAAGCCATTGATCTGATTTATGGTAAAATGTGGTTTTCGGGTAAATTGTATACCAGCTACAAAGAGGGCATTTGCAGTACACAAGCGTATTTGGATGATTATGCCTTTTTATTAGATGCCTTACTGACATACTTACAAATAGAGTGGAAAAGCCAATATTTAGAATGGGCGATCCAGCTGGCAAATCAACTTATTTTTCTGTTTGAAGATGAGAAAAGAGGGGGGTTCTTTTTCACCGCCAACGATCAAGAATCTTTGTTGTTTCGTCCTAAACCACTGCCCGATGAAGCGGTGCCTTCTGGCAATGGGATAGCGGCACAAAGTTTGCTTATTTTAGGATATTTACTGGGGGAAGTACGGTATTTGACCGCCGCTGAACGAACCCTTCGCATGGCGGATAGGGTATTGCACCAACACAGTATTGCCCATCAGTCTTTGCTAGCAGCTTTGCAGTATTATTTGCAACCGCCCCCCCTAATTGTGTTGGTGGGCAAAGAAGCCCCGTTAAAAGAATGGAAATCAGCTATTCCACTGACCTACAACCCAACTCGGTTTGTTTTTGCCATCCCAGAGCATGACCTACCCCCTAAGTTACACGATAAAAAGCCCAGGGGAGTGGATATTGCCGCTTATGTGTGCCAGGGAATACAGTGTCAGGCGCCTATAGTGAATAAAGCAGATTTTTTAGCCAAATTTTTCTAAAAAACATTCCTGAAATCCCCCAAAAGCTGTCTATACTTCCTCTACCTAAGAGAGGGGAAAGGCCGTATGAAAGAAAAAGACGACAATTATTCTTATTGGGATATTGAAAGTGAGCATCTTGCCTTGGAGCTGCATCCTGCCTGGATGTTAGTACAGGCCCTAATGTTTACTTGGCGGTTTATTTTTTACCCCCTACATCAAGTTTGCCGGCATTATCAACAAAAAAAATATCAACGTGGCTTTCGGTGGTTGTTTTACGGGGTAGCCAGCTTGATACACTCAGTTTTTGAAGTCATCCCCCGATTTTTATTGTATATTCCCGCAATGGCACTGGCCGCTATCACCGGGTTGTTTTATTTGAAGGATTTACCGTGGAAAAAGAAATATGGCCAACGGATTTTGCAAGGTCTAGAAGACCTTGGGCATTTGGTGTGGGGTAATTTTTTGGGGCCTTTTAAGGCCCCAAGCGTCCAAGTATCGGCCAGTGTATACAAAACTCAAACAGTCAAAGAGACAGACTCTGTGACAGACTCTGTTTTGCTTACGACAAGCTCTTGTATCCAACAGGTGCGCGCACATGCGCGCACAGGTAACAAAAAAACCGGTATACCACAACCAACGAGCACGACGGCAAAACCAAGACAAAGTTCGGGCCAAAAACCCAAAAAGTCAAATTAAGTGTCACCCCAAACAAGAATAACTGAGAGGCCAGCAAGCTGGCCCTCTACCGTGCTATTCTTCTAATTGTTTTGTCTTAACCTGCTGTAAAGGCGCTCTTTTTTCCTGGATGTCTGCTGGG
>JAHFQG010000103.1 GCA_023266415.1 Francisellaceae bacterium
CAATCTTCACCAGAATCGGCTAATGCGTGAAATTCATGAGAAGCATCGCCCCCAATGGCCCCCGTATCGGCTGCTACCGCGCGATACTGAAAGCCCAATCGCTCAAAAATGCGACTGTAAGCTTGATACATATTTTGGTATGTATTTTGTAAAGAAGCCCTATCTAAGTGAAATGAATAAGCATCTTTCATTAGAAACTCACGAGCACGCATCACCCCAAAACGAGGGCGAATTTCATCTCGAAATTTGGTTTGTATTTGATAAACGCATACAGGTAATTGTTTGTAGCTTTTTAGCTCATGTCCCATCAGCTCCGTCACTACTTCTTCATGGGTGGGGCCAAAGCAAAATTGATTTTTGTGGCGATCGGTCATGCACAGCAATTGGGGGCCAAAATCATCCCATCGGCCGGTTTTTTGCCAAAGCTCGGCGGGCTGGATCAGAGGCATTAGGAGCTCTTGGGCGCCTATGGCGTCCATTTCTTCCCGCACAATAGCGCTTACTTTTTTAAGTACTCGGAGCCCTAGGGGCAGCCAAGTGTATAGGCCAGAACCCAATTTGCGGATAAGACCGGCTCGGATCATCAATTGGTGGCTGATAAGCTCCGCATCGTTGGGGGATTCTTTGAGTGTTGCCAGGAGAAATTGAGTAATACGCATAAAAAAACCTTTAGGTTGCCAACAACCTCCTTGCAGTATATCAAAAAACGGGCTATAAAGTCTCTTTTTTAGGGAAGAGCTCTTTGAAAAGTAAGCCAGTTATCAATATTATAGGTGCAGGCCGCGTGGGCAGCGTGTTGGGGCGCCTATTAGCCTCAACACATACCCTACAGCAAGTATGCAACCAAACACTGGCCTCTGCCCAAGCGGCTTGTGCTTGGATGGGGGCAGGAGAGGCCGTGGCCTCTTTCTCTGATTTTAAATCGGCTGATTACTGGATAGTGGCTGTTCCTGACATGGCTTTGGCCTCCGTTGCCACTTTTCTGGCCGAACAAGCCCCCCTTCAACCCACAAATACAGTGTTTCATTGTAGTGGGCTTCATACCATCGCTGTTTTAGAACCACTTCGCACTCGGGTTACACACCTTGCCAGCCTGCATCCCATGCAAAGCTTTTCTGACAGAGAACGGGCTTTTACCCATTTTGCGGGGGTGGTATGTGGCATTGAAGGGGGACAGGCTGTTTATGATGATTTGGCTCAGTGGGTGATTGGATGGGGTGCTGTTGCAGTGCCTATCCCATCCGATAAAAAACTGATTTATCACGCCATGGCGGTTTTTTGTTCGAATTATTGGGTGACGTTGGCTCAGGTGGCTGTTCAGTGTGGCCAATTGGCCGGATTTTCCGAAAAAATGGCTTTACAAGCCATGAAACCCCTCATGGAAGTGACCTGTGCCAACGTGGTGGCTATGGGCCCTCCAAAGGCTTTGTCTGGTCCCATTGCCCGATTCGACAGCGATGCCGTTAAAATGGAATGGGATGCACTGAATGCCGTATCACCGGCCTTGGCTTCCCTCTATACTGAGTTGGGGTTAGCAACATTATCTTTGTTGGATGACTCGGAGGTGAGATATTTCGATAAATAAATACCTTGTAACAGCACAAACAACAGCGTACTGCCTAGCCCCCCAAAAAGCTTAAATTTCACCCATGTTTCTGTGCTGACGTGAAACACCAAGTATCCATTTATTGCACCTAATACTGCAAAAAACAAACCCCAGCTAATGTTTAGCCTTTTCCAAATAGCATGTGGCAGCGATAAATGTTCTGCTAACAAACGCTCAATTAAAAATTTACCTCCCATCCAGTGGCTGGCAAAAAAAGCCATGGAAAATCCCCAATAAATCGCCGTGGGCTTCCATTTAATGAAAAATTCGTCTCGTAAAAAGAGGGTGGCTCCCCCTAAAATCACAATCAACCCTAAACTGACCCATTGCATAGACGAGACTTTACGGTGCTTAAAAAGCTGCCAGGCAATGGGTACCGCAGCGGTCACAATGGCGACCCACGTGGCTGTAAAAATACCCCACAATTTGAACGCAATGAAGAAACAGAGAACTGGGAGGATATCAACAAGCATTTAGTATCCAAACTAACTTTATAACGTATCGCTTCCATTATACGCGTTTTCTCTGGCCATTGTCATGCCGTGCGCCTTTAGCCCTCCAACGCAGGCTTGAGGGTAGGCTGGCATCCAGGAAAAGAATGGTATACTTAAAGTTGATTTTCTAGAGATCTGCCATGAAAAAACGCGTTGTATCCGGTATGCGCACAACAGGGGCCCTTCACTTGGGTCATTACCATGGGGTGCTCAAAAATTGGCTTGCCCTACAGCATCAGCACGAATGCTTCTTTTTTATGGCCGATTGGCATGCCCTAACCACCCATTACGATGCGCCTGAACATATCCTCGCCCATGGCAAAACCATGCTTATCGACTGGCTGTCTGTGGGGCTCGACCCCAATATTTGTCACCTATTCATTCAATCCCGCGTTCCAGAACATGCTGTTTTGCACCTGCTGTTATCCATGATAACCCCTTTGAGCTGGCTAGAACGCGTGCCTACCTATAAAGATCAACAAGAAAAGCTCAAAGAAAAGGAGCTGGCCACCTATGGATTTTTGGGTTATCCATTGCTTCAGTCAGCCGACATACTAACGTATAAAGCCAACATCATTCCCGTTGGGGAAGATCAAGTCGCCCACATTGAACTGACTCGTGAAATCGCCAGACGCTTCAACCACCTCTACGCTCCCCAAAAACCCATCCTGCCTGAACCTGCCGCTCTCCTAACCCCTCACGCCAAAATGCCCGGGCTTGATGGCCAAAAAATGTCAAAGTCATACCACAATACCATTGGGCTGAGGGAAGATCCGGCTTCTGTTTATCAAAAAATGAAAGTCATGCCTACCGATCCCGCCCGGATCCGACGCTCCGATCCCGGTGAGCCTACTTGCTGCCCCGTTTACCCTTTTCACCAACTATACTCTTCCGAAGAGGTGAACCAATGGGTTTTGAAAGGCTGCCGTACCGCAGGCATTGGCTGCCTAGACTGCAAAAAGACGGTGTGTGATACCATGACGGCCCATCAAGCGCCCTTCATTGAAGCGGGCAAAGCTTGGGAAGAACAGCCCCAAGTACTGGCCGATATCGTTGAAGCTGGCACTGAAACAGCCCGTACCATCGCCCGCCAAACACTTACCGAAGTACAACACGCTATGGGGTTAGTATGAACACCACCACCGAGCAGATCTGCTTCGAACAGGGCGATATCATTCGAGTAGGTAATACCACCCTCACAGAGCTCCCCAATGATTTATACATTCCCCCAGACGCCCTAAAAGTCTTTCTAGATGCTTTCGAAGGTCCCCTCGATCTGCTGTTATACCTTATCCGAAAGCACAATGTGGATATCCTCAATATTCCCATTTTGGATATTACCTGCCAATACATGCTGTATGTTGATATTATGAAAGAACTTGAGCTTGAGCTGGCGGCTGATTATTTGGTTATGGCGGCTACTTTGGCAGAAATCAAATCTCGGTTGTTATTGCCCAGCCCCGTCACCGATACGGGCGAGGTGTTTGATCCCAGAGCGGAACTCATTCGCCGTCTCCAAGAATATGAACGCTTTAAGTTAGCCGCCCAAAACATTGAAAAGCTCCCTCAATTAGGGCGAGATATCTTTATTGGCCGGGCTACCATACCCGACCAACCCAAACAAACCTTGCCCCCTGAAATCACGATACAAGATCTCATGGGTGCCTTTTTAGACATTTTAAACCGCACCGATCTCAAAACCTCTCATTTGGTTCAAAAAGAGCCCTTGTCCGTACGAGAAAGAATGAGTCTTATCCTCGATAGGGTGTCTCGGCATGAATTTGTGCCCTTTTCCCATTGTTTCGATCGAACTGAAGGCCGTATGGGGGTGGTGGTCACCTTCTTGGCTATTTTAGAGTTATTAAAAGAAAATTTATTACAATTAGTACAAGCAGACTTATTTGGCCCCATTCATCTCAAGGCGGTGATCCATGACCCAGAATATTGAGGAACTTCTCAAAATCATCGAAGCGTATGTGTTTTCAGCGGGTATGCCCGTCACGGAAAATCATATCAAACGCTTATTTCCAGAAGAACAGCAACCGACCATCGCGGATGTGCGCCGAGCCCTGAATGTGTTAAAAGAGCATTATCAAGATCGAGGCGTGGTGTTGCATGAAGTGGCAAGCGGATATCGATTTCAGGTGGCCGACTCAATTGCTCCTCTATTGGGGGTGATGTGGGAGGAAAAACCAGCGCGCTATTCTCGTGCTTTGTTAGAAACCTTGTCGTTAATTGCCTATCGTCAACCCATTACTCGGGGTGAAATCGAAGACATTCGGGGGGTGGTAGTGAGTACCCAAATTATTAAAACTTTGTTGGAGTTAGAGTGGATCCGTGCGGTAGGTTACCGCGATGTCCCGGGCCGTCCTGCCCTATATGCCACCACCCGTGAATTTTTAGACCATTTTAACCTTAAAAACTTGGAAGATTTACCCTCTTTGGCTCAATTACGAGACTTGCAAATTATTGAACAAGAACTGATTGAAAAAGCGGAAATAG
>JAHFQG010000104.1 GCA_023266415.1 Francisellaceae bacterium
TGTTAAAAAGTCTGGTGTTAGCCAACATTTTGGGCACTGAGCCCATCATTCCCATAATAACTGAGACTCCTGATCACCTTTTCAGTCATTTAACCTTCACGCATGGATTTTTTGAGGCACATGAATCCAGCGTGCTAGATCCGGCTTGGAGTTTATCACTCGAAATGCAATTTTATGTTGTGTTTCCTTTCTTATTCTGTTGGTTGTCAGTCAACTGGCAAAAAAGATTTTTTCCTTTTCTATTTGTATCTGTGGCGTGTGCGGTGTTGTTTCCCAAATTTTTTGGATTTTATGATAATCCTGGATTTCTATACCATTTTGGTCAGCCTTCTTTATTACCCTATAAAATGGCTTTGTTTTTATTGGGTATGGTGGCAGCCACCACCTTTTTGAAGAAATTATCGCCCGCTTGGTTAATCGTGGCGGCAATGGCCATCTTACCTGTGCAGTTAAAGCTGAGTACTTGGGCCATTTTGTTTACCTTAGCGATGTTATTTTTAGAATCTGGGGAAGGGTTGTTACCGCTTTGGATTTACCAGCCTTTGGTTCAACTGAAACGAGGGTTATCTTCTCGTTTGGCCAGTTGGGGGGCAGATATATCGTATTCAATGTATTTGTTTCATCAAATTTTATTTCCTTGGGTGGTATTTTGGGTGTTATCTACCTTTCAAGAAACTCTGGGAGTAGGGATGTTGATGGTGGCTTTATGTGCATTTTGTAGTTTTGGCAGTTTATTTTTGTTAAGTACCTTGTTATATAAGACCATTGAAGCCCCTTGTATTCGTCTGGGCAAAAAATGGCTGGTGCGAAAGAATTTGGTGGTCATGCCAGCGTAGGCTGGGGGTAGGGTCCAGTCTAATTCAGTCGGACTGGATACCAGCTTTCGCTGGTATGACAGCTCACATTGTGTCATACCAGCTTTCGCTGATATGACAGCTCACATTGTGTCATACCAGCTTTCGCTGATATGACAGCTCACATTGTGTCATGCCAGCTTTCGCTGGTATGACAGCTCACATTGTGTCATGCCAGCTTTCGCTGGTATGACAGCTCACATTGTGTCATGCCAGCTTTCGCTGATATGACAGCTCACATTGTGTCATGCCAGCTTTCGCTGATAGACAGCTCACATTGTGTCATACCAGCTTTCGCTGATATGACAGCTCACATTGTGTCATGCCAGCTTTCGCTGATATGACAGCTCACATTGTGTCATGCCAGCGTAGGCTGGCATCCAGTTTTTATATTATTTTTGAGTGATAAACTGAACGTTTTCACATATTCCCACTCTTCCTCTTCCGAAAGCAATTCAAAATCTCGAGGACATTCGGCTAAAAAGTCGTGATTTTGGTCAATAAAGGTTTGTAACAGAGGTTGTGCTTTCAGAACCGGGGCTCTTTTTCGACAATCTTGACTTTGTGTATAGGTCGGATATACCGATCGTTGTATTTTACCCCAGACACGCTCTGCAAAAGAGTGTGTCGTGATTTCTTTATAGTGAACACTGTCAGATAAATCCACTTCAGAATACAAAAATTCTACCGCATACCACCGATAAATGGCACGGATGCGTTTTATAGATAGACGTTCTTTTCGAGATAAGAGTGTCGTTAAGGTGTGATTATACTCTTCTAAGGTATCTGCAGTGTATAACAACGTGCGAGGATACATCATCAAGGATTGTGGCGCATGGGTCAACACAGGTAAGCCCAATAAACTGAGTTCCAAACCTGCACTGGAGATATAATTAAGACAGATATCTGACTCCATCGCTATTTCATACAAAGACAAGTTATCAGAGGGCAAATTAATTTTAATGTGACTGGGAAACGTAGCAAACAGGGCTTCTAATTGAGCCGCATGTTCCGATTTTACCCCTTCACGTTTGTTCGGAAACTCTCTGGGATGAACGCGAATAATCAGACAATGCTCGGGTTTGTGAGCATACAAATGGGCTAAATGGGATAGCCACTCTATTTGAGTGGAGAAGAGGCCCTCGGGGTTTAATGTAACTTCGCCCACCGATTGAGCGGCAAAAATTTCATCTTGACTGCTGAGCGTGACAAGCGTAATAGTTTGTTTGTTATATAACCCAAAATGGTCTCGAACGCTTTTGCCTGAGCTGGGGCTAGAGTATACAAACACACTTTTAGCTGAAAACAATGATTGATAATGCGCTTGCACCTTATCAAACACCTGTTTTGGGCAAGGGGTATATTGAAATCGTTGGATCCACACTTGAAGCATATGGTTTACAATGGAAAAATTACCTTTTTTTCCAATCCGAAGGGCATTAAAAGGGTTTGAAAAGTTATTGCTGGAATGAATATGATAAAAATCAACCCCTTGTTTTTCACATACACTGGATAACGCTTGGTTGGTACCATACAAGGAGTTATAAACAAATACTTTCTGGGCGGACACCTGGCGTAGTATTTTGTCTGCGGCTATCCAGGCATAAAGTGAAAGCTTTATCTCATTTAAATATTCCTTCCACTGATGGTCATTTAGCTGACAATCCATTTTTTTGTGTTTTAAAATAATCGTATATAAGGCCATTTTCCCTATAGGAAATCCTTGATAATGAAAATCTATAAAATTATCCGTTGACAAAGAGGATAACAGGGCATCCACTTGTGTTTTTTCTTGGAGGGTGATGTAATCATCCATAAAAATAACGTTAAAATTAAGGTGTTTTAATAGTGCGTCTCGGTAAAAATGACACTGTTGGCATGTTTTTTTTCGAATATTATCATCCGAATTATGCTGTCCCGAAGCTTTCATGGCAATGCATCCGGAGTTTAAAACTCCGTTGCAAACAATATAATAAACTTTATGCCCCAATTGTTGGAAGCTTTCCGCCAAAACCGCTTCTGGAAAAGCATGTTGCCAAATAGCACTGTACGGGGCGAACAAAACCAGATTCATGCTATATCCTTACTAGAGATCTTGTCATCTACAAGAGCATCAATCCACTGGTGCCATAACTCTGTGTTAACTAACTGCCAAAAAAACATCATGTGGTTGTCTTGAAGCTTGTTGCCTTGCACGATATCATTATGTTCTTGTAATAATTTTTCTACAACAGGTATATTATAAATGCCTCGTGTTTTAAAAGACTGAGAAGACAGTATATCCTGAACCAGGGAAGCGCCTTTTCCTGAGAACCAAAGATGAGCGGGGGCATTCCAACCGGTTTTTTTTACCCGAGTGCGAGTTGATTCAGGCACAATGCCTTTCATAGCTTCTCGCAGTAAATATTTAGACACCCCGTTTTTAATTTTTAGAGTTTCCGGAATGCGAAACATAAATTCAACCAAGTGATGGTCTAAAAAGGGTAGAAAGTTATCGAGGCCAAAGGCGGCGGTATGACGCTCTTCTGCCCGTAGACAACAGGGGAGAGTTTCATAAAAAATATCTTGATAGGTGCGATTTTTGAGGTAACTTTGGAAAGGATGTATCATGGTGGGCTGGAAAGAAGCCAGAGAGAAATCAGGGGAGAGGGTATGAGCGTATCGGTGCAATCGATTTAAGTCAGGAAAACAGTGTCCATTTGGTCCTGTCCATTGTAATAAAGTACTTTCCAATATAGAATGGCTTTTTTGAAAAATAGGGTGATTATGATAATGCACCCAGGCAGCAACTTCTGTATCAAATTGTTGGGCCGTGCTATTTCGTTTTAAATCGGCGAAAAAGAAATAAAAATGTTTATATTCGCCCGCATTGAGTTCATCTCCTCCGAGTCCGCCGAACATACTAGAAAATCCGGCTTTCTGCACCTGTTCACACAGTAGGTAATGAGACAACCAAGTGGCGGTAGCCACCGGTTCCGCATGAAGGGCAATCATTTTTTGGGTTAGTTCTATAACATCTGGATTATCAATCAAGATAGGATGCCATTGGCTGACACAATCATTCAAAATAGTTCGGATATCATCCGATTCATCATACTGTTTATCGGAATATACGCTGGAAAAAGCTACTTGTTTTTGACCAGATTCTCGTACTGCACAGGATAGCACGGAAGAAGAATCCATATCGCCTGATAAAGTAAAGCAAGGCTTGTGGGCCACTTGTAAGCGCTTTTTGACGGAATCTCGTAAAAGAAATTGGTATTGTTCGACCAATTCCGAAAAACCATGGTAGTTATCCAAATTTGATTGTTCTCGGAGATCCCAATAACAGACAGTTCTTCCCTGATTTTTGCAAAAAACGCGGTAATGTCTGGCGGGTATTTGGTGAATGTCTTGATAGGGGCTGCTGTCAGGTTGATTGTCGATCATACGATAGTGGGAACCCGCAAAACGGGCAACAAAATGGGCATTGAGTTGTCGCGACACCCCTTTGCAGCGCAGCAAGTATTGGAGCTGAGAGGCAAAATACAGCCCATGGGCTGTTTGGGCATAGTACAGGGGTTTGGTGCCAAAGCGATCTCGAGCCAAATATAATTCATTTGAGAGAGCATCGTAGAAAACTAGGGCAAAGTCGCCCTCAAGTTTTTGCAGAGCTCTTTCAAAACCAATGTGTAAAATAGAGAGCAGGATTTGATCCGCAGATGTATTGAAAATACAGCCTTCAAATGCTAAGCAATAGG
>JAHFQG010000105.1:0-558 GCA_023266415.1 Francisellaceae bacterium
ATATTTGGTGTTTGTGGAAGTGCGATATAAAGCCAAAGAGGCTTTTTCCTCCGCCTTGGAAAGCATTACCCCCAGCAAACAACGGAAAATCTTACTCACCGCTCAAGGATATATCACCTGGCATACCTGGGCTCACCACCTACCCTGTCGGATAGACGTGGTTTGTGTCACGGGGGACCTAAAAAAATTGACAATAAACTGGATACAAAATGCTTTTGGAGCAGGATAAAAATGGCGGAGAGAGAGGGAGTCGAACCCTCGATGGAGCTTTTGACCCCATACTCCCTTAGCAGGGGAGCGCCTTCGGCCACTCGGCCATCTCTCCTAAAGACCGGGGCAGTCTACCATTAATCAACAGACAGCATCAAGCTTCCCAAAGGCCCAAATTCAACCTCATACTTTCCTCGGGTGGGCGGGAAAGGCAAGGCCAATCCCCCCGTAATCAATAAAGTATTGGCTGGCAGTGCCCACCCTCTGTCCAAAGATTCATTAATCAGCATTTGCAAAGACGCCCACTGACTACCCAATGAATCTTGCCCTCGCCCAGCAGACAACGGT
>JAHFQG010000105.1:568-4528 GCA_023266415.1 Francisellaceae bacterium
AAACCGAATAATCACCTCTAAGGCATCAAAATCAAAAGGTTCTGCCTCAACCACGGCCCCCAACCAACGCTGATGTCGCCCCCCATTCCCCGCCACAATGTCCCCACTGGACGCTTCTGGCCCCTCAAAGATGAGTTCGGTATACCCTACAATAGGTACCACACTTTGAATCAAGGCTTTTAAATCAGCAACCTCTTCGATAGGTTCTGTAATAGGCACCCCCAGATAATACCCCAGTTTGGCTTCCAGAAATCCTTGAGGAGAAGGCCCCCGCAGTGTGGGAGTCGATTGCATGTCAGATTGAAACACAGAAATCGTAAAAGGCGTATGAAGCCCCCAAGCATCCGCCACTTCTGGGTTGGTGGCCAGAAGCTCAAATCCCAGTATGGTATCCACCGGATTGCGAAGGATCCCATACTGATGCTGAATACGCAGCGCTTCTTGTTGAGAAGGAGACGGTTTCAGCACAGGCATCGGTTGTTTGAGCACATAGGCTTCAAACAGTTGCTCTGCGGGAGAAATGTCGTCTGCCATGGTTACAGTTAAGTAACAAACTAAAGAAAGACAAGCGAGCCTAGTTTTAAAATGATGCATAAACACCCTAGACAACCTACGTCAAAAACTTCTATGCTACCATCTTGCCACTGATAAGGGGAATGAGATGCGATGGATGAGTGTGCTGATATTGTGTTTTTTGCCTAACTTTTTATGGGCCGCCGCGCCGCAGGAGTTGACCTCCCAAGAAAAACAGCAGTCTTATCTGCAAGGGCTCAAAATTCACATGGAAGAGGCCAAGAGCGCTGCCGATTATGCCGAAATAGAACTCGAAAAGGCCCGACAATCACTCATTGAACTGCAGGCTCAAAAGCCCGTGGTGGTCGCCAACAATGAACCCGCTTTAGAATCTCAACTGCAAACCTATGAAATTGCTCGAGAAGCACGTGAAAGAGCTGTGGGGGTGGCTGAACATAATGCCCAACAGGCCCAGAAAGAGTACGCAGAAGCGAAAAAGGCTTACCAACGTGCTTTGTAGGGGCGAGGCGTACCTCGCCCGTGAGTCGAAAGGATGATGCAACGCAAAACAGGCTGGCGCTCTTACACAAACCAGTGTGTGGCCCAGGAGATTTCTTCTTTATCTCGCTTTTGCAACCGAGTGGTTCAACTTTTCCCAACCCCCGCTGACCGAGGCATATTATTAGAAGCTATTGTGGCGCCTCAAAAACAACACTGTGACACCCTCACCGATTGTCCCGTTTCTATGGCTGAAGAAATCACTTTATATCTGTTAAACGGCAATTTAAATCATTCCTTCGACATCCATTCTTTGTTGGTCGATTTGCATGATCATATGAAACGTCAAGACCGAGCTTGTATCGTACTCTATAACCCCTACCTAAAATGGATATACCATCTGGCCAACCGATTGGGCTTTCGACAAGGCCCCATACCAGAAACCTTTATCACCAAAACCACCCTCCAACATATCTTGCATTTAGCCCATTTCAGAGCAGTTCGTACCCGAACCGTCGTATACAGTCCATTTCAATTGGCAGGCTTGGGAGATATCCTCAACCGAGCCTTCAGTATCCTCCCCGGATTTCGATGGTTGGGGTTAACATATGTGGTGATTTGCCAAGCTATCCCGAAAATCTCTGAAACTCCGTCTTTAAGTATTATTGTGCCCACGCGCAATGAGGCGGGTACGATAGCGAGTATCATCCCTCGTCTACCATCCCTGCCTTGCCCGATAGAAATCATTTTTGTAGAAGGCCATTCACGGGATAACACTTGGCAGGCCATACAAGACGTGATGAAGGCTTATCAGGGCCCTATTCAATTAAAAGCATTCCAACAAACGGGCAAAGGTAAAAATGATGCCGTGCGTTTAGGCTTTTCCAAAGCATCTGGTCAGCTCTTGACTATTTTAGATGCTGATTTAACCATGCCTCCCGAGCAATTGAAACAGTTTTATGACGCTTATGCCTCTGGCAAGGCCGATTTTGTGAATGGCGCTCGGTTTGTCTACCCCATTGAAAAACAAGCCACCCCTTGGCTCAATTACCACGTGAACCGTGCTTTTGCTAAGTTGCTCAGCTGGGTTTTGGATATGCCCATTGGAGATGCCCTCTGTGGTACCAAATTATTGCGCAAAGCAGACTACCATCGTCTAGAAGCCTGGCGACATTGGTTTGGCGACAAAGATCCCTTTGGAGACTTCGATTTACTCTTCAGCGCCGCTCAACTGGGCTTAGGAACCGTAGACATCCCCATACGGTATCAGGCCAGAACCTATGGCACCACCAACATTGCCTATTTCCAAAACGGCTGGATTTTACTCAAAATGATCTGGTTTGGGTTTTTTAAAATCAAATTGGGTTTTGCTCGATGAAAAAAACCTATCTGGGCTGGATGCCAGCCTGCGCTGGCATGACACTGGTGTTGCTGTTAGCGGCTTACATCGGTAGAACCCTCCAAGGTCCCTACTATTGGTTGGAAAACATAGATCCCAGCTATCAGTATTTAATGAGCTCTCTCAACCTATTAGAAGGGCATTCCCCCAGACACACCGATCACCCCGGAACCCCATTACAAGTATTGGGTGTCTTGGTGATTGTGGGGCGGTGGGGATTGATGAGTGCCTGGAAAGGGGTAGATGTTATTTCCGATGTATTGCAGCAACCCGAAAGTTACCTAATTGCCATCAATAATACCCTAATGGTTTTGCTTGGGCTCAATATGACGGTTTGTGCCCGTCGAGCCTATACACTGACGCATGATAAGGGCAGCACCTTAGCCCTGCTGTTACTGCCTTTTCTCTTTTTTCAATCCACCTTAGCATTGTGGCAAGTCACCCCAGAGCCCTTGCTGTTGGTGGCCATGTATCTGACTTTATGGGTGAGCTTGCCGCTGTATGTTGCGCCACCGCAATCTGCTTCCAAGGCGTATGTTCCTATTGGGGTAGCCCTGGGATTTGGCATGGCCACCAAAGTCACTTTCTTTCCATGGCTCTTGACGTTAGGGTTGTTTCCTCTGTGGAAAGACCGGTTTAAAGGGTTTGGCATCTGCTGTCTGGCATTTGTCGTGTGTACGTTACCCATCCTATCTCGTTATAAATTTATGCTGAAATGGAACCTCACGGTTTTACAACATCAAGGGCATTATGGTCATGGGGGGGTGGGGTTACCCTCGTTAGAAACTTGGGGGCTGAATATACTCAAGGCATTCCAAGAGGTACCTGATTTTTGGGTAATGTTGGGCAGCGTTTTAGCACTAGGATGGGTGCGTCATACCAACCTTCGAGCCATCCGATGGATTGTACTGGGCGCTTTTTTGCAAGGAGTGCTGTATTTAAAACACCCTGGGGCGCGCTACTTGTTGCCCGCTTTGCTGTGGTTGGGTATGGGGTTGTGTTTAACTCGCCCTAAAGCTTTATATGGGATACTGGGTATTGCGTTGGGGCTGAACCTTTGGCAATTTCAAGGTTGGATAACCAACCTAAAATCGCTAAAGAATCAAACTCAAGCCATTGAAGCTTTGGTTCCAGGGTGTTTTGAAATTCGATCGTATTCTCTAAATACACTACGTGCTCTACAATTCGGTAATGATTGGAATGGGGGCTATTTTGGACCGCGATTGCGGGCCCTCTATCCAGACGCCATTTTTTATGAATTTACCCATGATGCTTATAGTCACTTTGATAAACCCTTGACGCATGCTGAACTTCGAACGATAGTACAGCAGCATGCTTGTGTGATGTGGGAGACTTATCGGGTGGATGAGTCTTATAGACCTTTTAAGCTGATATCTGTGCCTTTACCGCCTGGATTACTGAAATTGTATGGCCTTGTTGCATGAATGGCCATGTTTTCACGTCATCCTGAGCCCCTCACGTCATCCTGAGCGTAGCGAAGGATCTCCATGGCATAAGGAGATCCCTCGCTACGCTCGGGATGACGGGCT
>JAHFQG010000106.1 GCA_023266415.1 Francisellaceae bacterium
TAAAGTAAAAGATTGGTTGTCTTTCAATAAGGTCTCAGCCGTGGCTTCGGCCAGCGATAGCCCGTCGTAAGTGCTGGTACCCCGCCCAATTTCATCGATTAAAACCAACGATTGTTGAGTCGCATGTCTTAAAATTTGAGCCGTTTCCATCATTTCAACCATAAAAGTGGATTGATGGGTATAGAGATCATCCGAAGCGCCTATTCGCGTAAAGATACGGTCGAGCGGTCCGAAAACAGCCGAGACCGCAGGTACAAAACTGCCTATGTGGGCCATGAGGGTAATGAGAGCGATTTGTCGCATATAGGTTGATTTTCCGCCCATGTTGGGCCCTGTGATAATGTATAAGCGATGTTGCTCATCGAACAAAACATCGTTTGGCACGAAAGGGGCGGGAGAGAGTCGTTCAAGCACGGGATGTCGACCTTGCTGAATAGTAAGGCCCGCTTGGGAGGTAAAAGTGGGGCGTGTATACCGGTAGATCGCCGCTTGTAATGCAAAATTACTGAGTACATCGAGGGTGGCCACCGATAGAGCAGTTTTTTGTAACGGTAACAACGGTTTCAGAAGTTCAATGAGCAATTCGTCGTACAATTTTTTTTCAAGCGTTAAAGCTTTGGCGTCCGCTTGTAGCACTTCTTCTTCAAAGGCTTTCAATTCAGGAGTAATATAGCGCTCGGTATTTTTTAAAGTTTGTCGTCGCATATAATGCGCAGGTGCCTGTTCAGATTGAATTCTGCTCAACTCAATATAAAACCCATGAATTTTGTTATAATCCACTTTTAAAGTGGATAAACCTGTTTTTTCTTTTTCTTCTTTTTCCAGTTTTTCTAAAAATGTATGAGCAGTCTCTTTGAGCATTCGTAATGTATCCAGAGTGGCATGATAGCCTGGGGCAATCACACCCCCATCTCGAATCGTCATGGGAGGATTTTCCACCAAAGCTTTTTGCAGAAGGGCACAGAGCTCTGGATGTGGTTGAATATCTTTATCAAGTGTTTTCAAAAAAGAGGATTGACAACAATTCAGACTGTTTTTGAGTGTGGGCAGGACTGTAAGCGCTTGGCGTAATTTAAGCAAGTCGCGCGGGCGGGCATTTTTCAAGGCAATTCGACTTATAATGCGTTCAATGTCGCCTATGGCTTTCAGTAATGGATGGATGGTTTCATAGTGGCACTTTTGATGCAGTTCTTCTACTGCTTCCAGTCTTTTCTGTAACGTGTAATGACACCGAATGGGTTGATGAAGCCAACGGTGTAGTAAGCGACTGCCCATGGCGGTTTGTGTGCCATTGAGGCTAAAAAACAAGGTATGTTCAGCCTCTCCTTTCATATTTTGGGTGATATCCAAGTGACGTCTAGATTGGGCGTCCAGACAGAGGTGGTCTGACGGGTTTTCCAACGACAGGGTATGAATATGCGGCAGTGCTACTTTTTGCGTATCTTGGACATATTGCAGAAGGGCCCCCGCCGCTTGGATGGCCAACGGGATATGATCACATTCAAAAGCTTTTAAAGATTGTACTTTCAGTTGCTGGCAGAGCAATTGGAGCGATGCCGCATATTCAAAATACCATGGGGCCCGTCGGGTTAAGGTACCCGTGAGGCATAAGTTGGTTGGAGGGACGAAAGACTCTGGGATAATACATTCTGCGGGGTTAAAGCGGGCGAGGAGGGTGTTTAGATCTGTCAAAGAAGTACATTCTTGAAGGAGAAAATACCCAGTTGAGAGTGATAAAAGGGCTATCCCAAGATGGTGTTGGGCGGGGTAAAGGGCCAATAAAAAGGTATCTTGGTGGGGTTCGAGTAAATTTTCTTCGGTGACGGTCCCTGGGGTGAGAATACGGGTGACGCGTCTTTCGACAGGTCCTTTGCTGGTGGCCGGATCACCCACTTGCTCACACAGAGCGATAGATGCACCTGACTTAATCAATTTGGCTAAATAATTTTCAATGGCGTGAAATGGGATCCCGGCCATAGGCACCGGCTTTCCCGCCGATTGCCCCCGGGAGGTAAGGGTAAGGTCAAGAAGTTGAGCCCCTTTCTCTGCATCTTCATAAAATAATTCATAAAAATCACCCATGCGATAAAACAAAAATAAGTCAGGATACTCTTTTTTGATAGCAAGATATTGTTGCATCATGGGTGTGTGCTGCATGGCATTTTCCTTGAATAGGAGGGAGGGATGGTGTACCATAAAGGTTTTAGTTTTTAGGTGATAAACATGGAAAAAGTGGATGATAACAGAAAGAAAGCATTAGAGGCAGCCCTCTCACAAATTGATCGCCAATTTGGCAAAGGGTCCATTATGCGGTTGGGGGGGGGCACCGTAGTACCCATCGAATCCATTTCCACAGGTTCTTTAGGGCTTGATTTGGCTTTGGGTATTGGGGGTCTACCCAAAGGGCGTATTCTTGAAATTTTTGGGCCAGAGTCTTCGGGTAAAACAACCCTCACCTTGCAAGTTATTGCCGCTTGCCAACGTCAAGGGGGCACAGCCGCTTTTATTGACGCCGAGCATGCGTTAGATCCGTTGTACGCCGAAAAATTGGGTGTTAACTTAGACAACTTGCTTGTTTCTCAGCCCGATACCGGCGAGCAAGCTTTAGAAATTTCAGATATGTTAGTTCGCTCAGGCAGCATCGACGTCCTGGTTATCGACTCTGTGGCAGCCTTAACTCCTAAAGCAGAAATTGAAGGCGAAATGGGCGATCAACATATGGGCCTACAAGCCCGCCTGATGTCTCAAGCGTTACGTAAAATCACTGGAAACATTAAGCGTTCTAACACACTGGTTATTTTCATCAACCAAATTCGGATGAAAATTGGGGTCGTGTTTGGTAACCCAGAAACCACAACGGGGGGCAATGCACTCAAGTTTTATGCCTCCGTTCGATTGGACATTCGCCGAACCGGCTCCATTAAAAATGGGGAAGAAATAATCGGCAGCGAAACTCGTGTGAAAGTGGTGAAAAATAAAGTTGCCCCCCCGTTCAAACAAGCTGAATTCGAAATTCTGTATGGCGAAGGTATTTCTCGGTTGGGCGAAATTATCGAATATGGGGTCAAGTTAGCGCTCATTGAAAAGTCAGGCACTTGGTACAATTATCAAGGAACTCGTATTGGTCAAGGTAAAGACAATGCGAAGCAGTTTTTGAAAGATAATCCGAAAATAGCTGCTGCGTTGGAAGAAACTATCCGCACACAATTATTACCTGCTGTCCTCATGACGGGCGCAACCCCTGAAGAGTTGATTGAAGCAGAAATGGGTGTGTGACGCATGAAGCTTGCCGAAGTTCGCCAACGGTTTTTAACCTACTTTGCTGGGTTGGGCCATACGGTTTTACCCAGTGCCTCCCTCGTACCCGTGGAGGACAATACCCTGTTGTTCACCAACGCAGGAATGGTTCCTTTCAAAGATGCCTTTTTAGGGGCCGATCGGGGGTTCAAACGGGCAGTCACTGCCCAACGCTGTGTGCGGGCGGGTGGTAAACACAACGATCTGGATAATGTAGGGTATACAGCTCGTCATCACACATTTTTCGAGATGTTGGGCAATTTCAGCTTTGGTGATTATTTCAAAGCTGAGGCCATCCAATTCGCCTGGCGTTTTTTAACTCAGGAATTGAAGCTACCCCCGGAGAAACTGTGGATAACCGTGTACGTGGATGATCCAGAAGTTGAAAAAATTTGGTTAAATGACATAGGTGTATCCCCCCAACGGTTCTCTCGATTGGGCGACAACAGCAATTTTTGGGCCATGGGTGATACTGGCCCTTGTGGTCCCTGTACCGAGATTTTTTATGATCATGGTCCTGAAGTGGCGGGTGGTCCCCCTGGGTCGCCCGACGAAGACGGCGATCGATATGTCGAAATCTGGAACCTGGTGTTCATGCAGTACACCCGTATCGTCGATGGCACCTTGCAGCCTCTTCCCAAACCTTCAGTCGATACGGGCATGGGCTTGGAGCGTATAGCGGCCGTGATGCAAGGGGTGCATAGCAACTACGACATCGATCTCTTTCGTGCCCTTATCCAGGCCACAGCCGACATATTATCTATCTCCGTTCAACCCCTCCCTTCTTTACAGGTCATTGCAGATCATATCCGCTCTTGCTCGTTTCTCATCCTAGATGGTATTTTGCCTTCCAACGAAGGGCGCGGGTATGTGCTGCGTCGCATCATTCGTCGTGCCATTCGTCATGGCCACAAATTAGGCGCTAAATCACTCTTTTTTTACCGTTTAGTGGCCCCTTTGGTGGCTCAAATGGGGGAAGCTTATCCCGAGCTTAAAAAAGCACAGTCACATATTGAACACGTGTTGAAAAAAGAAGAAGAGCAATTCTCTAAAACGTTAGAGAACGGGTTAAAGGTGTTGGAAGAAACCATAAAAATTCTGAAAACATCCGAAATTCCTGGGGAATGTGTATTTAAGTTATACGACACTTATGGATTCCCCCCCGAT
>JAHFQG010000107.1 GCA_023266415.1 Francisellaceae bacterium
GCGGCAGAAGCCTTGGGACCACGGGATGAAATACGTAAATCGACTCGATAATCGACTTCTTTTTGACTGGACACCAAGGAAAGCATCACGGGGGTGTTTAAGTCAGCCAATCGAACAGCTAAGTTCCCATGAGCATGGGGTTTTACACTCTGAATAAACAGGGCATTGCTCATTTCATCCCACTGAATATTGAACGTGTTGGGATCACCCAAACCATACGCAATAATGGGCCAAGGGGCCCCAGTAGAATCCACAAATACCAAAGAGGAAACAAACCCAGCGGACAGGCGAATAACCGGAGGTTGACTGCCGGGCTCTAAATTGACCACCAACGAGGAAGAAGTGGGGGTCGGGGGCGCGGTGGGGGGATGGATCGTCGCTTGTTGGGTTAAATCATATAAGCGATGGAGTTCTTCTATTTGCGCAGGGCTTAAAGGCAGCGCATTTTCTAATAAAGAACGAAAAGCCATGTCACTGCGAGAAGGCAGTTTAGCCGTGATGGTTTTGGCGGGGGTATGTGTGGCCGTGTTTTCGGGGACTCGAATGGCCATCACTGCTTCCGGTGATGTATTTTGAATGGCAGTCTGTACTGCTTGTTGTACTATTTCGGGAGGCACTTCTTGGGTATTGCCTTTAAAAAAATCAGCAATGGCAGCATTTTGAGCGGGGGTTATATCCGATTCATGCATGACGGCGGCGGTGGCGATCCACGGTAGGCTGAACAATAGGATGGCGGTATGAAGTTTCATCATGAACGTCGCCCTTCTTCCACAATAAAGCGCTCAATACCAATGCCATCGGGTGAATCGAGCGTGGAGACGCGGACAATCAATAAGGTCACCACAATGTCTTGTCGTAAAATATCATTCACACTCTGATAAGAAATGAGCAAGGGAAGCTGGACTTCCCAAGCATATTGACCTGTAGAACGTACAAGGCCTTTCTTTAAAATGACCGGAGTCCCTGTGGGGACGGCAGAAACCACCAATTTTTTGGCTTTTACGGCGTCTAGGTTGTTCGAAGCTTTCAAAGCTTGTAAAAAGCTTTCATAGCCCGCGGTGGTAAAATATTGACTGACGGCTTGGAGCGCTTCTTTATAGTTGACAAAGTTAAAGGTATAGGCCGCGGTGGCAGCGGAAGTGGCCCATTGGAGTAAGGTGTTGGTTTGTAGATTGGGTTGATTTAAGGCGGGCATTTCAATCAGCTTGCCATCGGGGGTGGTGGCAAAATAATGGGGGGTAGGGCGGGTTAAATACAAAAAGTAGGTAAAGCCGATTAAACCAGCAATGACCACCAATAAGAGTAAAAAGGCACTGAGCATACGATGATAGCTGTCGCGGTAAAAATCATTGCGCAGCAACACGTGCGCCAATGCTTCTTCGACCACGGTGGAGGTGGGTTCAGCGGGGGGCGGGGGTGTGGTCGCTTTGTCGTCGCTCATGGGGTATGCTCATTCAAAGGGATTAATCGTCCGTTGGTGGTGGTGGCGTAAAACTGTTCGGGGGCTAAGGTCCAGGTTTGGAGGGCAAAAAATAGGTAGCCAACTAAGCAAATTAAAATACCGCACAATAACAAGTTAGTTATCATTAATCGTCTAAAATTATCGCGATAAAAGTTTCTGCGCACTGGCACTCGGGGTATGAAAGGATTTGTTTCAGTTGAATTACTCATTGCGAATTTCCAAAGCTACCTGTAAACATTATAGCAGGCATAGGTCACTGATACCGCCACCAAGGTCGTGAAAATTTATAGTTTCCCCCAATGCATGTCTTGAGAAAACGACAAAACACAGGGACGGAAAAGCCCACTCGCTCCAGGATCCCAAAAAAAATGGTGGTACAGAGGGCTAACGTTAGTGTCCACCAACGAATGTGCAGCAAAAACAGCACCAACGGTATGACCGCATAGGCATCCACTAGGAAAAATCGGGCATTTCGGGCAGAATCACGCCAGTAGGCGTCGACGGGCATATCAGCCATGGTAGACCTCTCTTTAAAGCAACAGTCAGATAGTAAACTATATTCCGGCGTCTTTGTCCGCCCGTTTGGCCCCCTGAGCCAGTAAAGTCAAAGTCCGTTCGGATATTTTGCCTTCTTTAAACTTGCGTTCAGCATCTACCAGCATAGGCTGCCCATATTGTTTTAACAAAGAATGCATTTTGGCCGTCAGTTGATCAACCGGTGAGTCCACCAATTCATCTCGAATGGCCTCATTAAACACCAAAAATTCTTTGAGGGCGACCCGTTTATCGTCCACCGTAGGAACCAATTTTTGCCAAACCACCACCCGCAGCATTTCTAAAATGTCTAGGGCTCGACCATTCCGCTCTTCGGGCGGAAAGGTGGAAATCATCCGCCGGATACAATCCGATACCCCGTTGCTGTGTAGAGTGGTATAAACGGGATGCCCCGTCAGAGCAGCATCAATAACCGCCGCAATGGTTTCAGCATCTCGCGCTTCTCCCACCAAAATCAAACGAGGCTTCCGACGCAAAGCATTCCGGACTCCTACCGCAAAAGAGGCCAAATGTCGTGGAATTTCAGATTGGCTCACAATAGACGAAGGGGTTAAGACCATGTCATACACAAACTCGATAGGAGATTCATAGGTGAGTATTTTGCGATGACCGTCTACCTGTTCGGCCAATTGCCGAATAATGGCGGCCAACAGGGTGCTTTTTCCAGAGCCTGTGGAGCCGGTCACAATCACTGCCCCTTGTTCAGGGGCCAACGCATTAGCCAGTTCAGGCTCTAGGCTCATGGTGGATAATTCAGGCGGACTCACGGGAATGGTTCGAATGGTGATTTGAATGCCTTCGTGCCCTTGGATCTGGCATCCGGTTGCATTCACCCGAAACCGAAAGCGGGAGCTTCTGTCAGGGCGAATTTCATAATGGGTGTCCACGTCTGTTCCGCTGGCAATTTGAGTGGTGCCGTTGGGTCCATAAATGGCATTTAATAAATCTCCCACTTCTGCCTGGGGCAGTGGGCGGGTGGTGATTGGATACAATTTGCCATAAATTTCCGCAAAAATAGGCAATTGGGTTTGAATGGTGATATCGGATGCATTTTTTTGAACGCAGTGCAACAATAAGCTTTCTAACTCGCGTGTGGTGAATCGAATGGGCTCGCTGGGCAGTAAAAAAGAGTCGGTCATTCGCTCGGCCTCTCTGGGGTAAGAGTGGTTTGCCATAGCTGACCATCCGATTTTAAGGCCGGTAAAGCCGTAATGCGTAATACGCGATCGTTGATGGACATGGAATGACCATCACCGGTTATGCCCAGATCTATTTTGGCCACAAACGGAGCGCTGACCATATTTTGAGCCAGCAAACTGCGATAACGTACCATGCCTGTGAAATCACGTTCGAGTCGGTTTAAATTTTGAGCATAAATATTGTTAGCTTGCTGAATTCCTGCTTGCCAGCCCTTTTCGACATAATCCGCCCAAATGGCTTTTTCTCTTTTGTTGCGTGGCAACAAAGAGCGATCAGGTGGCTCTGGGGTATCATACCGCATCCAGAGATAATCGCGCCAAGTGGGCGCTGCACTGATAAAATGGGCTTGGCTTTGAATGATATAAGCCCGATCGGCCACTCGTAGGGTTTGACTGTCTGCCTGCTCTAAGGTATGCCGGCCTTCCGTCAACACGGGGGGCAGGACGCGATTATCCAGGACTAAACGTTCGAAGTTGAAAATTTGATCTAACGTCGGCATATACGGTTGCATCATGGCATTGATGCTTTGTGCGCGAAAAGACAATCCCCCTCGAGCTCCCAAACTCATACCCGTATCTCGCAAGGCGTTATACCGAATGCTGGTCAAATTTTGGGGAACGTTGGTGGCATGCCGATCGGACAACTTTTGCAAATAGGTAAGCGATGTTGTGTTACTTGAGTAAGTTGAACAACCAGATAAAAACAGCAGTAGTAAGGAAAGTGAGACTTTTTGCATAATGTCCACAAGGTAAAATAAATGCGCCTTTTATAATAATAGAACATTACATGTTTTGGTAGCGCAACTCAATGATACGTACCCCAGGGTACACAACAATGTTCGCTTGTTTGCCCGCTTGCAGACCAGCGTCTTTTAGAATATCGGCAATAACGCGTTCATTGCCTTCAATGCTGACCAACACAGGGACGTTGGGTGTCGGTCCCAGTATTTTGAGTTGATAGTTCGTGAGAGAGGCTATTTTTTGAAGCAAAGGCTCGATGGGACCAGACCAATCCAACATGGCCGTTCCCCCCATACCCCCCTCTTGGGTCATGAGCGGTTCGGTGTTAATGGCAGATATGGCATCTTGATTGCTCGCTTGCGTTTTGGCCAGAACCCGCAAAGAATTGGCCACCGATTGCGCAGAGTCAGCTAACCGTTGTTCTAAAGGAGCTAACGGTGGGTTATTATCGGAATAATTTTTTGTTTGACAACTACATAACCGTAAAGCCAGCAGAG
>JAHFQG010000026.1:0-5280 GCA_023266415.1 Francisellaceae bacterium
GTAGCCCGTCATCCCGAGCGTAGCCCGTCATCCCGAGCGTAGCCCGTCATCCCGAGCGTAGCCCGTCATCCCGAGCGTAGCGAGGGATCTCCCTCTATGCCACTCTTAGGAGATCCCTCATAATGTTCGGGATGACGTGGAAACATGGCCATTCATGCAACAAGGCCCTATTAAATTAGAAATAACTTTTTAGCTTTACGACTGGGAAACAATGTTTTTAGAAATACTTGGTCTCCCTGTTCTTGCACATAGGGCACCACAAATACCTCATCAGAAATTCGAATATATAGGATTTTTTGATTGGGGTATTTTTTAAGATTATAGTGATCTGAAATGCCCAATAAATTGCCTGCCGAAATAGCGTGTATGATTTCTTCAAAACCAACACCTCGTTCAGCCAGTAATTGGGCATTCTTTTCATAGTTATATCTAAACTGCATAACAAGCCTTAAAAACTGGAGGCATCTTTATGGATGAGCATGTTCAAATAGGTCTGATAGGGAATCCCCAGTTTCGAAGCTTTGATCTTAATGATTTCAATATCATGGACAGAAGTTCGCAGGGTAATCGACTTTTTCATAGAAAGATGGGCGTTGGCAGCCTTTATTATCTTCTGTTTTAAAGAGCTTTCCGACTCAGAAGGGATGCATTTTTCTAGATTATCTTCTAAATCCTGCTCATAAGCATCTAATATGACTTTTTTAGACATAAAGCCTCCCGATTTATTGTTAGTGTAATCCAGACTTTTAACAATGTCAATATAAAGTACATGTTTTGTATGTACTTTCTCCCCTCAATCACAACAAACTCATGGGCTCCACATAGGGTTTGCCCAATGCTTCAGCCACCGCTTTATGGACAATATGGCCTTGGTATACATTGAGTCCATTGCGAAGATGGGGATTGTCTCGACAGGCTTGAGGACCGCCTTTGTCAGCTAACTCCATAATGTATTGTGCAGTGGCATTGCTGAGCGCAAAAGCGGAGGTACGAGCAGCGCCGCCAGGCATATTGGCCACACAATAATGAATAATATTATCCACCACATACGTGGGATCAGAAAAAGTGGTGGGTCTGGAGGTTTCGAAACAACCTCCTTGGTCAATAGATACATCAACCAATACAGCCCCAGGTTTCATTTTAGATAAAATATTGCGCTGAATAAGCTTGGGAGCAGCCGCACCTGGAATAAGAACTGCACCAATAATTAAGTCGGCGGTCAAGGCATGGGCCTCTAACGCTTCCGTGGTAGAATAGAGGGTGCGGATTTGACTGCCAAAAGTACGATCGAGCTCTCGAAGGCGATCGATGCTGCGGTCTAACACAGTGACAGTGGCTTCCATCCCCACCGCAATACGCAGCGCATTGGACCCTACCACGCCGCCACCTAGAATGAGCACATTCGCCGCAGGTACCCCAGGAACCCCGCCTAAGAGCACCCCACGGCCCCCTTGGGCCTTTTCTAGGGCATGAGCACCCACCTGAATGGACATACGACCCGCGATTTCACTCATGGGTCTTAAAAGTGGAAGGCTTCCCCATCCATCCGTCACAGTTTCATAGGCAATGGCCATACAGCCAGAGGCTTGGAGGGCAGCGGCTTGTTTTGGATCAGGCGCTAAGTGCAAAAAGGTAAAAAGGAGGTGATGTTCTTTGAGCCAACGACATTCGGATAGCTGGGGTTCTTTCACTTTAACAATAAGTTCAGCTTGCTCAAACACCGCTTCTGCGGTATCAACCAAAATGGCCCCAGCGGCTTGATAATCAGCGTCTTTGGCGCCAATGCCTTCTCCAGCGCCTTGTTGGACATAGACAGTATGTCCTTTTTGAACCAAATCCCGAATCACATTCGGGACCATGCCCACCCGATATTCATGATTTTTGATTTCTTTAGGCAATCCAATTTTCATATTCTACTCCCCTGTGGCACAATAGGCTCGTAAAACAGCTGAACCGTTGTTGCTAAGGTACCGAGTGGAGTTTCTATTTGTCAAGCTTTAATATGAGTTAGTTAAGGAACTTATGGTAAATCGTATAGATCGCATAAAACAAAAACTCACTGAGGCGTTATCGCCCAGCCAATTAGAAGTCATCGACGACAGTGCCCACCATATAGGGCATGAAGGCAGTCAAGGAGGGGCCGGGCATTATACAGTCGTAATACGCTCTCCTCTTTTTCAGGGAAAGACTAAAATTCAGATGCATCAGATGGTGTATGAGGCATTGCCTGGGTGGATTGGGCCAGAAATCCATGCGTTGAGAATTCAGGCAGCCTCTGTAGGGATCAGGCATGCCTGACCCGCGGGCGAGGAAGGTTTCTGGATTTTACAATAATAGCTCAGCCACCGCTTTGCCCATATCAGCAGGCGATCGAACAATTTTAACGCCTGCAGCTTTTAAAGCCGCGAATTTTTCAGCCGCTGTTCCCTTTCCACCTGAAATAATGGCACCTGCATGACCCATCCGTTTTCCAGCAGGTGCACTCACCCCCGCAATGTACGATACCACCGGTTTAGTAACATATTCACGAATAAACTCCGCAGCCTCTTCTTCAGCCGTTCCCCCAATTTCTCCCACCATAATAATAGCTTCGGTGGCATCATCATCTTGAAACATTTCTAATACGTCAATGAAGCTCATACCAGGAATGGGATCCCCGCCTATCCCAATACAAGTGCTTTGTCCTAAGCCCAAATCGGTGGTTTGTTTGACCGCTTCATAGGTTAACGTGCCCGAACGAGATACAATCCCCACCCGCCCTGGCAGATGAATAGAGCCTGGCATAATCCCAATTTTGCATTGGCCAGGGGTAATAATACCCGGACAATTAGGACCTATCAGCAAAGAATTGGTGCTATACAGGTATTCAACCGCTTCTAGCATATCCAGCGTGGGAATGCCTTCGGTGATACACACAATCAGAGGCACGCCCGCATCAGCCGCTTCAATAATAGAATCTTTACAAAAAGGCGCAGGCACATAAATAACGGTGGCATCAGCACCGGTGGCTTCTATCGCATCTCGAACTGTATTAAATACGGGTAAGCCCAAATGGGTTTCACCCCCCTTCCCAGGGGTCACCCCACCCACCATTTTAGTACCATAGGCAATGGCTTGTTCACTGTGAAAGGTACCTTGCTTTCCTGTAAAACCTTGGCAAATCACTTTGGTATTGTTATCAATTAAAACGCTCATTCGGATGCTCCTGCAGCTTTAACCACTTTGTCTGCAGCATCGGTTAATCCGGTAGCCGCGGTAATATTCAACTTACTTTCCTCTAACATACGACTGGCTTCCGTGGCCTGATTACCCTCTAAACGCACCACCACCGGTACCTGAATACCCACTTCTTTCACGGCTTCAATAATACCTGCAGCAATGTCGGTGCAACGCACAATACCCCCAAAAATGTTCACCAAAATGGCTTTCACATTCGTGTCGGACAAAATAATTTTGAACGCCTCAGTAACCCGTTCACGAGTCGCCCCTCCCCCAACATCTAAAAAATTGGCCGGTTTTCCGCCATGCAATTGGATGATATCCATGGTAGCCATGGCAAGTCCTGCCCCATTCACCATACACCCGATATTGCCTTCGAGGGGCACGTAATTTAGATCCCACTCTTTGGCACGGTTTTCACGGTCATCTTCCTGAGATTTATCACGCATGGCGGATATTTTAGGTTGGCGAAATAAGGCGTTGTCGTCGGCCACCACTTTGCCATCTAGGCAACGTAAATCGCCCGTCGTGGTAATAATGAGGGGGTTGATTTCAACCAAGCTCAAATCACACCGCATGAACATGTGACAAAGCCCCATCATGATTTTACCCAGTTGTTTCGATTGAGTCTCGTTGAGGCCTAGGGCAAAGGCCACTTCACGGCATTGATAAGGCATGACTTTAACTAGGGGATCGACCATGATTTTAATGATTTTTTCAGGCGTTTTGTCCGCCACAGTTTCAATATCCACGCCACCTTCGGTGGAGGCCATGATAATCACCCGTTGGGTAGCTCGGTCGACCACCGCGCCCAGATAAAGCTCTTTGGCAATATTGGAAGCCACCTCAATAAGAATTTGATGAACCGGTTGCCCTTTTGAATCAGTTTGATAAGTAACTAATCTTGTTCCCAACAATGTTTTAGCAACCGCGGCAGCTTCAGCGGGTGTTTTCACAAATTTGACCCCACCGGCCTTACCACGCCCACCGGCATGAACTTGTGCTTTCACCATAAAGCCATCGGTTCCGCCTAAATTCCGCGCCACTTGTTCGGCCTCTTCGGGGGAAGCGATGGTCTGTCCAGCGGAAACGGGCATCCCGAACTCCGCAAACAGGGCTTTGGCTTGGTATTCATGCAAATTCATTTAAGCTATTTCTCCTAATAATTAACATTTTTAAATTTCTAGCAACAACCGGGCTGGATCTTCCAAACATTCTTTGATGGTCAATAAAAAACGTACGGAGTCTGCCCCATCAATGAGGCGGTGATCATAAGAAAGAGCGACATACATCATGGGACGGATGACAATTTGTCCGTTTTCCACCACGGCCCGCTCTTCGATTTTATGCATACCCAGGATACCTGTTTGAGGGGGATTGATAATGGGGGTAGACATCAAGGAGCCAAAAACGCCCCCATTAGAAATGGTGAAGGTTCCCCCTTTCATGTCTTCGAGGGTGAGGGTATTGGTTTTAGCTTTTTGACCCAACTCGGCGATGGCTTTTTCGAGATCAGCCAAGCTTTTATGTTCAGCATTGCGCACCACAGGCACCACCAAGCCACGTTCTGTGGAGACTGCCACACTTAAGTCGACATAGCCATGATACACAATGTCTGTGCCATCTAGAGAGGCATTTACCACGGGAAAGCGATTGAGTGCTTCACAAGCAGCACGAGCAAAAAATGACATGAAGCCCAACTTCACTTGATGTTTCTTTTCAAAGATGTCTTTATATTTGGCCCGTAAATCCATGATTGGTTTCATGTTAATTTCGTTAAAGGTAGTAAGAATGGCGGCGGTTCGTTGAGATTCTAACAAACGTTCGGCAATTTTAGCCCGTAGTCGACTCATGGGAACGCGTTTTTCCGAACGTCCTCCGGGGGAAACGGCAGAGGACACACCCCCTGTTTCTGCCATTTTACGGCGGAGAGCGGGGCCACCTGGCAACGCTGGGGGGGGGGCTGTCACGGATGTAGGGGTGGAGGGTGCCTTATTCGCTGGTGCTGGTGCTGGTGCTGGCGGTGGTGTAGGGGCGGGGCGTTCCTCACCCGCTGGTACG
>JAHFQG010000026.1:5290-11983 GCA_023266415.1 Francisellaceae bacterium
GCCCCTTTTACAAAATGGGCGATCACTTCCTGTGCCTTCACCGTTGCGCCAGTATTTTGCACAATACTTTCCAGCACGCCGTCTTCGGGGGCGACCACTTCTAACACCACTTTATCGGTTTCGATGTCTACTAAGGGTTCATCGCGTTTGACAAATTCACCCACTTTTTTATGCCAGGTGGCCACGATGGCATCGGCAACAGATTCGGGCAATACAGGTACTTTAATATCGATACTCATTGTGTGGGTCCTTCTGAATCGAGGGCTTGGTTAACCAGAGTGATTTGTTGTTCTTGGTGATCGTGTGCGTATCCTGCGGCAGGGGAGGCAGAGGCAGGTCGACCGGCATATTGGAATTGCTGGGTGGTAAGACAGGCTCGCATATGATGTTGGGATGCATACCAAGCGCCCTGATTTTGAGGTTCTTCTTGGCACCATACCACCTCTTTGACCTTTGGATAGGTAGCCAGCAGCTTTTCCAGCTCAGGCTCTGGGAAGGGGTACAGTTGTTCGATACGCACGATGGCCACGTTGGTAAGTCGTAGTAGACTTTTCCGCTGCAGAGCACCATGCGGGTAACTTCCTTTGGTTTGACGAAGTGATCATCCAAAATAGGTTCAAACTGACCAGAAGTTAGCTCTTCTAATGAAGACACGGCATCTTTGTGACGTAGCAAGCTCTTGGGACTCATGACCACCAACGGACGGCGGATGTTACGCAACATTTGGCGCCGAAGCATATGAAACACTTGAGCGGGCGTGCTGGGCACGCACACTTGAATGTTATGTTCGGCACATAACTGTAAATACCGTTCTAGACGGGCAGAGGAATGTTCAGGGCCTTGACCTTCGTAGCCGTGCGGAAGCAGCATCACGAGGCCACAGAGACGGCCCCATTTTTGCTCACCTGAGCTGATAAATTGGTCGATAACCACTTGGGCGCCATTGGCGAAATCTCCGAATTGGGCTTCCCAGATCACCAACGCGGTGGGGGTTGTGGAGGCATAGCCGTATTCAAACGCTAAAACTGCTTCTTCGGACAAAAGGGAGTCAATAATAGTGAAGTTGGCTTCTGGATCCACGGTAGACAATGCAACATATTTTTTGCCGGTTTTTTGGCAGTGCAGCACAGCATGGCGATGAAAGAAAGTGCCTCGTCCGGTGTCTTGACCTGAAATGCGTACGTCAAATTTTTGCTGCAAGAGCCCTGCATAAGCCATATTTTCGGCAAAACCCCAATCGCAGGGTATTTTGCCCTCGGCCATTTGCGTTCGATCATCGATGATTTTGGCCACACGCGGGTGTAAAACAAACCCTTGGGGTATCGTAGTTAGAATACCTGCCAGAGCTTGGGCATTGGCTGGACTCAATGCCGTATTGATCTGAGCACGCCAATCGGTTTCGCGGTACGGGGCCCAATTGACGGTGCCTTCAAAAACAGCATCAAGGATAATATGGGGTGCGACACAATCTCCTTTATCGAGCAAATTGCGGTTTTGCCGCACCAAACCTTCTACTTCCTCCGCCGTCAAAACTTTCTTATCAACCAACTGTTTGCCATATAGTTCTCGAACTGTGGGATGTTGACGGATTTTTTGGTACATTAGGGGTTGGGTGGCAGCCGGTTCATCGGCTTCGTTATGGCCGTGTCGGCGGTAGCAAACCAGATCTATCACCACATCTTTTTGGAAGGTCATTTTGTAGTCGAGAGCCAGTTGGGTGACCCATAATACAGCTTCTGGCTCATCGGCGTTCACATGAAAAATGGGGGCTTGGATGACTTTGGCCACATCGGAGCAATAGAGGGTAGAGCGGGCGTCTTCTGGATCGCTGGTGGTAAACCCGACTTGGTTGTTGATGATGATATGAACTGTGCCTCCGACTCCGTATCCATGGGTTTGGGACATATTGAAAGTTTCCATGACCACCCCCTGGCCGGAAAAAGAGGCATCGCCATGTACGGCGATGGGCAACACGAGGGATTTGTGGGTATCTTTCATACGTTGTTCGCGAGCACGGACAGAGCCCATGACCACGGGAGTAACGATTTCTAAGTGGGAGGGATTAAAAGCCAAGGAGAGATGAACGGGCCCTTGGGAAGTTGTGACATCAGCGGAAAATCCTTGGTGGTATTTAACATCGCCAGAGGATTGGCCATTACCTTGTTCATGGTCGTGATGGCCTTCAAATTCGGCAAACAAATCGGCCGGACGTTTTCCGAAGGTATTGACTAATACATTGAGGCGGCCTCGATGGGCCATGCCAATCACGGCCTCTTTGATACCTTTGGCGCCGCCTCGTTGAATGAGTTCGTCCAAAATAATGAGATATGCGTCACCACCTTCGATGCCAAATCGTTTGGCACCGGGGTATTTTGTGCCCAAGTAACGTTCCAAGCCTTCGGCGTCATTTACCAATGAGAGTAAGCGTTTTTGAGTTTCTGGGGTGATGAGAGGACGAACACCTTCCACACGTTCTTGTATGAAGTCACGTTCTTGTTTGGAGACAATATGGAGGTATTCGGTGGCGACGGGGCCGCAATAGGCTTGTTTAAGGGCGGTTTCCAAAGCACCCAAGGTCATTTGTTGGATGGGCGCAATGAAGTCACCCACATCAACGATTGTGTCGCGATCGGCTTCGGTGAATCCGTGATAATCGAGGGTAAGCTCGCTGATAACAGGGATTTCATAAAATGGGAGGGGGTTGATGGTGGCCAAACGGTGGCCTTGTAAACGATAGGCCTGAATGAGTTGTTGAACCCGCATTTGGTAGCCATCGCTACCACTTATGTGGCTAAACAGATGTTTTTTTGAAAAATCTAAGAAAGACTGCTGGATGGTCCGGTGGGAAACTTCCTGAGCACTGACTGACGGGAGGGTATCGAAATATTGACGCCACTCGGGAGGCACTTGGGTTGAATCTTCTAAATAGTCTTCATATAATTCTTCTAGGTAAGCGGAATTGCCCCCATCCAGTATAGATGATTGCCAGAACATTTGCATGGTTATTGTTGTCATTGTATGCTTAATCCTCCTAAACAACGATCATGGGTTCAGCATGCTGAACCCTTTCTTTCTTATAAAGAAATCTAACTCTATTAAAATACGGCCGGGTTATTATACCTACATTCTCTCTGGGCATTCAATCCCTAATAATCCCAACCCTCGTGTTAAAACAGACAAAGTAAACTGACATAACTGTAGCCGAAACAGGCGTTCTGGTTCAGGGGCTTTGAGAATGGGTAGGGCATCGTAAAAAGTGGTAAACGTTTGGGCGAGGGTAAACACATAAGTCGTTAAAAGATGCGGTTCTTGAGTTTGGAGCATTCTATCTAAAATTTCGGGAAATTCAGATAGCTTTTTAACTAAATTAAATTCGAGAGACTGGACCCCAGCCTGCGCTGGGGTGACGTGGCCTTGCTGGACCCCAGCCTGCGCTAATGTCATACCAGCGGAAGCTGGTATCCAGTCCGTATTAGACTGGACCCCAGCCTGCGCTGGGGTGACATAACCTTGCTGGACCCCAGCCTGCGCCTTGTGCAACAAAGACCGTAATCGCACCACCGCATATTGTAAATAGGGGGCTGTATTACCGTCGAAGGATAATAATCTGTCCCAATCAAACACATAGTCGTTGCGACGGTCATTGTGTAAATCGGCGTATTTGAGGGCCCCTATCCCCACCTGTTCAGCCAATTTTTGGCGATCTGCTTCAGAGATATCCGGATTTTTGGTCATAATCAGGGTTTCTGCTCGTTTGACCGCTTCATCCAGCAAATCGGATAACCGGACGGTACCCCCTTCTCGGGTTTTGAAAGGTTTGTTGTCTTTACCCAAAATGGTGCCAAATGCTACGTGGATTGCCCTTCCCTCCTCCAGCCAATGCGCTTTTTGCGCTGCCGCAAAGAACATTTTGAAATGATCTCCCTGACGGACATCCACCACATACAATAAACGATCGGCTTTGAGGGTATTGAACCGATAATACAGAGCCGCCAAATCGGTGGTGGCGTATAAAAATCCCCCATCCGTTTTTTGTAAGATCAGGGGGATTGGCTTGCCTTCTCGTTCAAAGCCGGGCAGAAAAATACAAACGGCGCCTGCATCTTCCGTCGTTAATCCTAAATTTTTGAGATTATCCACGGTGTCTTTTAAAACGGGATTATAGGCGCTTTCTGGTCGTAGGTCAGCCTCCGTTAATAACACCCCCAAACGGCGATAGACGGCGTTAAAATGTCGCATAGATTCTTGGGTGAGCGATTGCCAAATACGTACTGTCAGTGCATCTCCCTGTTGTAGCAACACCACCCGTTTTCGAGCCCGCTCTTTAAAGTCAGGATCTTTGTCATCGCGCTGTTTGGCCGCCTGATAGAGGGCATTTAAATCGCTGATGTGGGTCAAAACCAGGGGATCGGGTTGGGTATCTATCAAGTGCTCGATAAGCATGCCGAATTGAGTCCCCCAATCGCCCAAATGGTTTTGGGCAATGACAGTATGCCCCATAAATGTATACACGCGACGCAGGGTATCGCCAATCACGGTGGACCGCAAATGCCCCACATGCATTTCTTTGGCTACGTTGGGGGAAGAGTAATCAATGACAATCCGCTCGGGGGTAAGGAGATCTGGCACACCATACTCTGACCGCGCTGCATCCTGCATTACGGCGGCCGTGTACGTGACAGGATTTAAGAAAAAGTTTAAAAAGCCCCCTTCTGCCACCACTCGGTCGAATTCGGTGTTTTTCAAAGAAAGCTGGTTAACTAATTCGTTCGCGATAGCCGCTGGCGATTTTTTGAGTTTTTTGGATAACACAAAAACAGGTACCGCCCAATCTCCTTTATCCGGAGAAGGAGGCGTTTCTATCTTCATGACTGTTCCCTCAAAATGGGAAGCAAGTAACGTGCGTAACGTTTTTTTAGCGGACGAAATTGCGTACATTATCAAACATCCTCATCCAGGGACTGTAAGTCTCTTGCCAAATTTTCGGGGCCCATGATAACCGATTGGTACGTATTACCCGCTCTGGGTGAGGCATTAAAATAGTCACACGGCCGTCTTGGTTAGTAAGACCGGCAATACCTCCTAAAGAGCCATTGGGGTTACTGGGGTATTGCATGGTAGGTTGGTTGATATCATCCACATAGCGCATGACCACTTGCGCCTGATCTACTTGTGCCTCATTTTTAAACACCACCCGCCCTTCTCCATGTGCCACCACAATGGGCAATATGGAGCCCGCCATACCCGTGAAAAAGACCGAAGGGGTTTCTGCTAGGATGACTTTCACCAACCGTGCTTCAAATTGCTCGGACGTGTTTTTAACAAACAAAGGCCAATTGTCTGCCCCGGGGATGCACAGTTTTAACTGAGAGAGCATTTGACAGCCATTACAAATGCCCAAAGCAAAGGTATTGGGTCGATGGAAAAACTGAAAAAAAGCTTCTTTTAACGCTTCTTGGTATAAAATACCTTTTGCCCACCCTCCCCCAGCCCCTAACACATCGCCAAACGAAAACCCACCTGGGGCCGCAAGGCCTTGATAGGCGGCTAAGAGGCGTGGATTATCGATTAAATCACTCATATGCACATCCACCGCTTCAAAATCGGCTTGCATAAACGCGGCAGCCAGCTCTGCATGTCCATTCACGCCTTGTTCACGCAAAATCGCCACTGTGGGTTTCACAGACGTTACAGGCAACACTAAACGAGTTGGACTGAATGCACAATGAACGTTTTTGAGTCCGTATTGGAGGGAGGTAGTATAAGCTTCATCGGCACAAGCTTTGTTATCTCGCAGAGCTTGCATTTCATACGACACACGGCGCCAGGCTTGTTGTGCTTCTACTCGTGAGAGTTCTAATATCGTTTCTCCGCTTTGTCGTATCACCAATTGCTCTCGAGTGGTGACATGTCCCAGAGGATGGGTGATGTCGGTGAGGTGATGTTTGGCCAGCAATGCATGCACAGACTCTTCATCGCTGCGTTTAATTTGGATCACGGCACCCAACTCTTCATTGAATAACGTGGCGTTAACCTCTTCTGAGACAGTGACATCAAATCCTAAGTGAGATGAAAAACTCATTTCACATAGGGTAACCCAGAGCCCCCCATCGCTTTTATCGTGATAGGCCAAGAGCAGATTTTGGTCCTGTAAGGCCTGAATGGCGTCAAAAAAATGTTTGAGTCGAATGGGGTTATCGACATCGGGGGCGTCTTGGCCCATTTGTTGTAAAGTTTGGGCATAAATACTGCCGCCCAAGCGTTGTTTCCCTTCTCCCAAATCCAGTAACCATAAAACGGTGTCTGATCCTGCTTGCAGTTCAGGGGTGAGTGTGCCTTCTAGGGTTTTAACAGGGGCAAAGGCACTGATGATACAAGAGACGGGGGAAAAAGTGGTATTTTGCTGTGAGCTCACTCGCATAGACAGGGAGTCTTTGCCCACGGGGATGGCCAGTCCTAAGGTTGGGCAGAGATGCAGCCCAATGGCTTCGACGGCATCGAACAAAGCGGCATCTTGGCCTTCTTCGCCGCAGGCAGCCATCCAATTGGCAGAAAGCTTAATGTCCGACAATTGATGAATACGTGCCGCTGCAATGTTGGTTATGGCCTCCCCCACAGCCATACGGCTGCTGGCAGCAGGGTTAAGAAGCGCCAGGGGTGAGCGTTCCCCCATGGCCATAGCCTCACCAGTAT
>JAHFQG010000003.1:0-6331 GCA_023266415.1 Francisellaceae bacterium
GGTACGGGCCTTAATGATATCAAAAGCCCCATAAACAATACGTTCAGCCAAGGATTTTTTACCATTTTTCATCACGTGGTTAATAAATTTGGCTAATAATTCACTGCTGTAAATGGGATCTGGGATGATTTTTCGTTTGGCGGCGACTCGTCTTCTTGGCATTTTGGTTATTTCCTACTTTTGCGCAGCGGTTTTAGGCTGCTTAGCACCATACTTAGAACGCGATTGACGGCGATTGTTTACACCCGCAGTGTCCAAGCTGCCACGAATCACGTGATAGCGAACCCCAGGTAAATCTTTTACACGACCCCCACGAATAAGAACCACAGAGTGTTCTTGCAGATTGTGACCTTCTCCACCAATATAAGCGGTAACTTCATACCCATTCGTCAGTTTAACCCGACATACCTTACGGAGCGCAGAGTTTGGTTTTTTAGGGGTTACTGTATATACACGGATGCACACGCCTCGACGAGACGGACAACCCATCAGCGCGGGGCTTTTCGATTTTTCGGTCGGACACTCTCGGCCTTTTCGGACAAGCTGATTGATGGTGGCCATGCTTTACTCCCACATAAACAAAAAATCGCCCTGCTCCCTCCATGCAAGGAAGCAGGGCATGCAATTAACCTAGGATTGCGAGTTGGTTATGCAACCCATTCTTACCGAAAAAAATATTAATTTTCGGTGTTTCAAAACTGTTTGGCGAGTCTACAGAATTTTTCTGTGGAACGCAAGAGCCAGATGGGCGAGGCGTACCCAAACACCCTCACAGCGAAGAACTTCTCTCGTTCAGGGCTTCAGTGAGAGCATGTTCTACCTCACTGGCGGTGACTTGTCGTTTTTCTCCCCCACTGGCGGCCAGAGCGGCCACACGGGCACGTTCCTTCCGACGTCTTTCGTGGTGTGCCCAACCGGTTCCGGCGGGGATGATACGACCCACGATGATATTTTCTTTCAAACCTCGTAAACCATCCTTTTTTCCACTAACGGCGGCTTCGGTCAGCACGCGGGTGGTTTCTTGGAAAGCGGCGGCGGAGAGGAAAGATTCAGTTGCCAAAGATGCCTTGATAAGACCCAAAAGGATTTGCGTATAATGCGCCTCCTTCTTTTCCTCGCTTCTGGCTTTTTCGTTTGCTTCCAGCACTTTGGTAATGTCTACCATGTCGCCTTTAAGCAAGCGGGTATCACCGGACTCCACAATTTCAACCTTACGCAACATTTGTCGAACGATGACTTCAATGTGTTTATCATTGATTTTCACCCCTTGGAGACGATAAACATCTTGCACTTCATTGGCGATGTAGGTAGACAACGGACCGACCCCTAGGAGGCGCAGGATGTCATGGGGGTTAGCTGGACCATCGGAGATAATTTCTCCCCGTTGAACGTGTTCCCCTTCGAAAACGCTGACGTTTCGCCATTTGGGGATAAGCTCTTCGTAAGCGTCTCCGCCATCGGAAGGCGTGATAATGAGGCGGCGTTTACCTTTAGTTTCTTTTCCGAAGCTGACGATACCTGAGATTTCAGCCAAAATAGCAGGATCTTTGGGGCGACGTGCTTCGAACAAATCGGCCACACGCGGCAGCCCACCGGTAATGTCTCGAGTTTTGGAGCTTTCTTGGGGGATACGGGCTAGGAAGTCGCCGATGCGAATGGAAGCCCCATCTTCGACGTTGACGATTGCGTTGGCAGGTAGCACATAGTGAGCCGGAAGGTTAGTTCCAGCTAAGCAGAGATCGTCGCCGTTGGCATCTACCAGCTTGACCATAGGGCGCAATTCGCGACCACTGGTGGAGCGTTGTTTGACGTCAGTGATCACAATGTTGGACAAGCCAGTTAACTCATCTGTTTGGCGGTTCATGCTGATCCCTTCAATGAGATCACTGAACTTCACGAAACCAGCCACTTCGGTGATAATGGGGTGGGTATGGGGATCCCAATTGACCACCACTTGACCACTTTTCACGCGAGCGCCCTCATCCGCTGATAAAACGGCACCATAAGGTACTTTGTAACGCTCCCGTTCTCGGCCTTGGTCGTCTAATATAATCAACTCTCCGGAACGGGACACGGTAATAGAGCGCCCTTCAGCGTTTTTAACGAGTTTCGTGTTCATGAGTTTAATTTGTCCGCTGGTTTTCACCTGAATATTGTTTTCAGTGGTGGCTCTGGATGCAGTACCCCCGATATGGAAGGTACGCATGGTAAGCTGTGTTCCAGGTTCGCCGATGGACTGAGCGGCAATAACGCCCACGGCTTCCCCGATATTGACCACCTGACCCCGTGCTAGGTCACGACCATAGCATTTGGCACAGATGCCATAACGAGTTTCACAGGTGATGGCAGATCGCACTCTGACACTTTCCACAGAAAGTTCTTCGAGTTTTTCCACCAAAGATTCATCGAGCAAAGTCCCAGAGGGAACGACAATTTCGCCGGTTTTGTGATCACAAATGTCTTCGAGTGTTACACGACCCAAAACGCGATCGGGCAAGGGTTGAACCACATCCCCCCCTTGAATGAGTGGGGTGACCAACAACCCTCGGGTGGTACCACAGTCGTCTTCGGTGACCACAACGTCTTGTGCCACATCGACCAAACGGCGGGTTAGGTACCCAGAGTTAGCGGTTTTCAACGCGGTATCTGACAACCCTTTCCGTGCCCCGTGGGTGGAAATAAAATACTGGGATACGTTCAAGCCTTCTCGGAAGTTGGCGGTAATGGCAGTTTCGATGATAGAGCCGTCTGGACGGGCCATAAGACCCCGCATCCCGGCCAGCTGACGGATTTGTGCGGCACTGCCTCGAGCGCCTGAGTCAGCCATCATGTAGATAGAATTGAAGGATTCTTGTTGATAGTCCACACCATCTTCGCCGGTAATCGTTTCTTTGGAGAGGTGATCCATCATGGCTTTACCCACTTGGTCGTTGGCACGAGACCAAATATCAATTACCTTGTTGTAACGTTCACCGTGGGTCACGAGACCACTGGCGTATTGTTGTTCAATTTCCTTCACTTCTGCTTCAGCGCGTTTAACCATTTCCACTTTGGCTTCTGGGATGACCAAATCGTTGATACCGATAGAGACCCCAGAGCGGGTGGCGTATAAAAATCCGGTATACATGAGTTGATCGGCGAAAATCACCGTTTGTTTCAAGCCTACGCGACGATAGCACGCATTGATGAGGCCTGAGATGGCCTTTTTATTTAAAGTTCGGTTTACAAGTTGGAAAGGTAACTCGCTTGGAAGTATTTCGGATAAGAGGGCTCGCCCAACGGTGGTTTCGATGGCTCGGACTCGAATATTGGCGTGCAATGCCACCGCGCCTGCTTCGTAAGCACGGTGCACTTCGGCCACATCAGAGAATATCATGCCATCGCCTTTGGAGCGTGCGCATTCGCGGGTAAGGTAATACAAGCCCAACACCACGTCTTGCGACGGAACGATGATAGGTTCGCCATTGGCAGGCGATAATACGTTGTTGGTCGACATCATGAGGGTTCGAGCTTCCAACTGTGCTTCTACGGTCAGAGGCACGTGGACGGCCATTTGGTCTCCGTCGAAGTCGGCATTGTAGGCGGCACAGACCAGCGGGTGTAGCTGAATGGCTTTTCCTTCCACCAAAACTGGTTCAAACGCTTGGATCCCCAAACGATGTAAAGTGGGTGCCCGATTGAGGAGCACAGGATGTTCGTGAATAACTTCTTCGAGGATATCCCAGACTTCTGGCCCTTCACGTTCCACCATTTTCTTAGCGGCTTTGATGGTACTGGCGAGGCCCCTGAGTTCTAATTTACTGAAAATAAAGGGTTTAAACAGCTCCAAAGCCATTTTTTTAGGTAATCCGCACTGATGAAGGCGGAGGGTCGGTCCGACCACGATGACGGAGCGGCCGGAATAATCGACGCGTTTACCCAGCAAGTTTTGACGGAAGCGCCCTTGTTTCCCTTTGATCATGTCGGCCAAGGACTTCAGAGGTCGTTTATTGGAGCCCGTAATAGCTCTACCGCGGCGACCGTTATCGAGCAAGGCATCCACTGCTTCTTGGAGCATCCGTTTTTCGTTACGAACGATGATATCGGGTGCATTTAAATCTAGAAGCCGTTTGAGGCGATTGTTGCGATTGATAACGCGACGATATAAATCGTTTAAGTCAGAGGTAGCGAATCGCCCACTGTCGATGGGCACCAAGGGGCGCAAATCGGGGGGTAGGACGGGTAAAACGGAGAGAATCATCCATTCAGGCTTATTACCAGAGCCTAAAAAAGCCTCGATGAGTTTAAGTCGTTTAGCGAACTTCTTTGATTTGGTTTCAGACGTGGTAGTCGGAATTTCTTCGCGTAATTTTTGAGCTTCTGTTGATAAATCCAGCCCTTTGAGCAGTTCTCGAATGGCTTCTGCGCCCATACGAGCGTCGAAGTCATCGCCATATTGTTCGATGGCTTCTATATAAGTTTCTTCTGAGAGTAATTGGCCCTTTTCTAGGGCGGTCATCCCTGGATCGACCACCACATAGGCTTCAAAATAGAGTACACGCTCGATATCACGCAGGGTCATATCTAACAGCAAGCCGATGCGGGAAGGCAGTGATTTTAGAAACCAGATATGCGCGACGGGGCTGGCTAATTCGATGTGGCCCATTCTTTCGCGACGCACTTTGGCGAGCGTCACTTCCACGCCACATTTTTCGCAAATAACACCGCGATGTTTCAAGCGTTTATATTTGCCACACAAGCATTCATAATCTTTAATGGGACCAAAAATACGGGTACAAAACAACCCATCCCGTTCGGGTTTAAAAGTGCGATAGTTGATGGTTTCGGGTTTTTTGACTTCCCCATACGACCATGCCCGGATGGCTTCCGGGGAGGCAAGACTCACCATCACGCTGTTAAAATCGTGACTGCGATGTTGACGAATCATTGGGATTAAGTCTTCCATTATCTCTCCGTCTTTATGCTATATGGGGAACCGACGACCAGCCTTTCGGGCTAGTCGTGCTCCAGTTCCATGTTAATACCGAGGGAACGAATTTCTTTGACTAACACATTGAAGGATTCGGGGATACCCGGATCCATACGATGGTCGCCATCGACAATATTTTTATACATCTTAGTACGTCCCGCCACGTCGTCAGACTTGACGGTGAGCATTTCTTGCAAGGTATAGGCAGCGCCATACGCTTCCAAGGCCCAGACTTCCATTTCTCCGAACCGTTGCCCCCCAAATTGAGCGCGACCGCCCAAAGGTTGTTGGGTAACCAGGCTATAAGAACCGGTAGATCGCGCATGCATTTTATCATCGACCAAATGATGCAACTTGAGTATATACATGTATCCCACGGTGACAGGACGTTCGAAGGGAACACCGGTTCTGCCATCGGTGAGTATGGTTTGTCCATTTTCGGGCAATCCGGCCAAAGCCAACAGGTGTTTGATTTCTATTTCGGTTGCGCCATCGAACACAGGGGTTGCGATGGGCACACCGTCTTTCAAATTATGGGACAACATCATGATTTGTTCGTCGCTGTACGAATTAAAATCCACCTCAGTGTTACCCGATACGTTATAAATTTCGTTTAAGAAGTGGCGAATTTTATCAGCTTTTTGACGAGTTTCCAGCATATGTCCGATTTTAGCGCCCAATCCTTTCGCCGCCCAGCCCAAGTGGGTTTCTAGTACTTGGCCAACGTTCATTCGAGAAGGGACCCCGAGTGGATTTAGAACGATGTCCACGGGGGTACCATCGGCCATATAGGGCATATCTTCGACGGGCACGATGGTGGAGATCACCCCTTTGTTCCCGTGACGACCGGCCATTTTATCCCCGGGTTGAACGCGGCGTTTAACGGCCAAATAGACTTTAACGATTTTGAGCACACCCGGGGCTAAGTCATCCCCTTGTTGGATTTTTTTTCGTTTTTCATCTAAGCGTTTGTTGTAGTCTTCTTGCACTTGTTCCAATTGGGCCTTCGCGGCTTCCAGGTGGGCGTGCAAGGCTTCGTCTTTCAAGCGAATTTCGAACCAACGTGCTTTTTCTAAGTCAGCCAAATAATCTTTTGTGATTTTAGTGCCAGATTTGAGGCCTGCGGGGCCGCCCACAGCCACCTTACCCACCAATTGAGTTTCTAGCCGATGGAAGAGATCTTGTTCACGAATGCGGAACTCGTCGGCCAAGTCTTTTTTGACAGCTTCTAATTCAAGCAATTCTATTTCTTTAGCTCTTTCATCTTTATCAACGCCATCGCGAGTGAAGACATGCACATCAATGATGGTGCCGTTCATACCGGTAGGTACGCGCAAAGAGGTGTCTTTGACATCGGATGCT
>JAHFQG010000003.1:6341-18841 GCA_023266415.1 Francisellaceae bacterium
TGTTTCGCCTTTAGGTGTTACTTTTCCGACTAAAATATCGCCCGCTTGGACTTCTGCGCCAATAAACACGATACCAGAGGCGTCAAGTTTAGACAGAGCATTTTCACCCACATTCGGGATATCGGCGGTGATTTCTTCGGTACCCAGTTTGGTATCACGTGCGACGCAGGTGAGTTCTTCGATGTGGATGGTGGTGAAGCGATCTTCCTGAACCACCCGTTCGGAGATTAAAATGGAGTCTTCGAAGTTATAGCCGTTCCAAGGCATGAAGGCGACCAACAAATTTTGACCTAAGGCCAATTCGCCCACATCGGTGGAGGGGCCATCGGCCAAGATATCGCCTTTGGTAATAATGTCGAATGGTTTGACCAGAGGGCGTTGGTTGATACAGGTATTTTGGTTGGAGCGCATGTATTTGGTGAGGGTATAAATATCCACACCGGCCTCACCGGAGATGGTTTCGTTGTCATTGGCGCGTACCACGATACGGCCGGCATCGACGGAATAGACGATCCCTCCGCGTTTCGCGACCACGGTAACGCCTGAATCGGAAGCGACGATACGTTCCATACCGGTTCCCACCAAGGGCTTTTCGCTTTTAATGGTGGGGACAGCTTGACGTTGCATATTAGAACCCATGAGGGCACGGTTAGCGTCGTCATGTTCTAGGAAGGGGATGAGGGCTGCGGCAACCGAGATAATTTGTTTAGGAGAGACGTCCATGAATTGGACGCGTTCACGGGGTGACAGGGTAAAGTCGTCTTTGAAGCGGCATGACACAAAATCATCGACCAAACAGGCTTTGTTGTCCAATTGGGCATTGGCCTGAGCGATGACAAAATCGCCTTCTTCGATGGCGGAGAGGTACACGATATCATCGGTGACTTTGGTATTTACCACACGGCGGTAGGGGCTTTCTAAAAAGCCGAATTCGTTCGTACGTGCACAGACAGCAAGTGAGTTAATTAACCCAATATTTGGACCTTCGGGGGTTTCGATGGGGCACACACGACCGTAGTGGGTTGGGTGTACGTCTCGAACTTCGAAGCCAGCGCGATCGCGGGTGAGGCCTCCGGGTCCGAGGGCTGATACGCGACGTTTGTGGGTGATTTCGGACAAAGGGTTGTTTTGATCCATAAATTGGGACAATTGGCTGGAGCCAAAAAACTCTTTGATGGCAGCAGAGATGGGTTTAGCGTTAATGAGATCTTGGGGCATGAGGTTGTCAGAATCGGCCAAGCTCAAGCGTTCTTTGACGGCTCTTTCTACGCGGACCAACCCGATACGGTATTGGTTTTCGGTCATTTCGCCCACGCTGCGGACACGACGATTGCCGAGGTGATCGATGTCATCGACATCACCTTTGCCATCTCGAATTTCGATTAAGATTCTGAGGGCATCGATGATATCTTGTTTGGAGAGGGTTCCAGAGCCCTCGATGGTGGAACGTCCCACACGGCGGTTGAATTTCATACGTCCGACTGGGGAGAGATCATACCGGTCGAGGGAAAAGAACAGGCCATTAAAGAGTGTTTCAGCGGCTTCTTTGGTGGGGGGTTCTCCGGGGCGCATCATACGATAAATTTCGACCAATGCTTCGAGTGTAGAGCTGGTAGAATCGACGCGCAGCGTTTCAGACATATAGGAGCCACGATCTAATTCGTTGGTATAGATGGTTTCAAAAGTAGTAATATTGTGTTTGAGGAGGGTCTCGAGCACATCGGGGGTTATTTCGGAGTTAGCTAGTAAAACAACTTCTCCGGTGGTGGTATCAATCACGTCGTGCGCCAACGCACGACCTAGCACGTATTCTCGTGGTACTTGTAAGGTAGCGAGTTTCAGTTCATTCATTTTTCGTACATGACGTGCGGTAATACGACGTCCTTCTTCAATAAGCACTGTGCCATCTGGGGCACGCAAGTCGAATAGGGCAATTTCCCCCATCAGACGTTCTGGGATGAGCTGCATAAGGAGCTCACGCCCCTGTATTTGGTAAGCCGTTTTATCGTAAAAGAGGCCCAAAATTTCTTCGGTCGAAAAGCCCAAGGCGCGTAACAACACAGTGACTGGAATCTTACGACGGCGGTCAATTCTGGCAAAAATATTGTCTTTGGGGTCGAATTCTAGGTCGAGCCAGGAGCCACGGTAAGGAATGACCCGAGCTGAGTAGAGTATTTTACCTGAAGAATGGGTTTTACCCCGATCATGATCATAGAATACCCCGGGGGAGCGATGCAATTGGGAGACCACGACCCGCTCGGTGCCATTAATTACAAAGGTTCCGGTATCGGTCATGAGGGGCACTTCGCCCATATACACTTCTTGCTCGCGAATGTCTTTTACAGGTTTTGGAGTGCCGCTGGCGTCTTTATCATAAATGACCAAGCGCAGCAAAACCCGCAGGGGAGCGGCATAGGTTAGACCACGTTGTTGGCATTCTTTCACGTCGAAGGGGATGTCGCCCAAACGGTAGTGTACAAAATGCAGTTCAGCGTTGCCAGAAAAGCTGGTAATGGGGAATATGGATTTAAAAGCGGCTTGAAGCCCGATATCAGCACGCTTACTTTCCGGACATTCGGCTTGTAAAAATTGATTTTGATAGGAAGTAATTTGGATATCTAGCAAAGGGGGAATTTCCCAAGCTCTGGCAGCGCCCTTGTGACGCTCCAACTTCCCAAAATCCACACGGGGTCGTCTTATTTCAGTGAAGGACATGTCTCGGGCTAATTTCATCGGATTTCCTCTACCTTTATCAGATTTTCATACCATAGGAGCGAAGATAGGGACGAGACGTGCCTGGCCCGCAAGCCAGGCATGCTGATCCCTACAGTCATCAGCGCCTATGATGTTCGACGTTATCAATCTTACTTGACTTCGACCGTCGCGCCAGCTTCTTCCAATTGTTTCTTGAAAGCATCTGCATCTGCCTTGCTAACCCCTTCTTTAACAGAAGAAGGTGCAGCTTCCACCAAATCTTTGGCTTCTTTCAGACCTAATCCAGTGATTGTTCGGATGGCTTTAATAACGTTAACTTTGTTATCTCCAAAAGCTTTAAGCACAATATCAAACTCGGTTTTTTCGGCGGCAGGCGCAGCGCCCGCAGCAGCGGGAGCTGCTGCCATTGCCACAGGAGCAGCCGCGGTCACCCCGAATTTTTCTTCCATCATGCTGATTAATTCAACGACATCCATAATGCTCATATCGGCGATGGTATTTAGAACGTCTTGTTTTGATAACGATGCCATAATATTTTCCTCTCAGGTTAAGATTGTTTTGATTCTTTCACGGCGACCACGGTTCTGACCAATTTCTCAGGCGTTGCGGCCAATGTGCGAACCAACTTTGTCACAGGCGCTTGCATGACCGATAAAAGTCTTGCAATGGCTTCTGATTTGGTGGGCAATGAAGCAATGGCATCGAGTTGTGTGGCATCATATGCACGCCCACCCACGGCCAATATTTTCACAACCAACTTGTCGTTGTCTTTCGCATATTGTTTAAACAAACGAGCTGGAGCACTGGGTTCTTGTTGCGCAAAGGCCACGATTAAGGGGCCTACCAGCGATTCTTGAACGCAGTCAAACTCTGTGCCTTCTAATGCGCGTCGCGCGAGGGTATTGCGTACCACTCGAAGATAAACATCGGCTCGACGGGCATCAGAACGCAGCTGAGTCATTTGGGAGGCCGATAATCCACGATAATCGGCTGCCACAAACGATACGGCTGTTTGTGCAACTTGAGAAACTTCAGCCACAATGGCTTTTTTATCAGCCAAACTAAGTGTCATTCGATTCTCCTTATGACATAAACATTGTGACAACCAAAACAGTTACCTGATTTTGGGTCACCTACGTAGGGTATTTAAAAGCGAGTTAGCTTACCTACGGTCTTTGATAACCACCAACTACAATAAACCCTGATCAACTAAGATACCTGGGCCCATGGTTGTTGATAACACCACCTTTTTCAAATAAATCCCCTTAGATGTACTGGGTTTTATTTTACGTAAATCGCGTACCACCGCCAAAAAATTGTCTTTTAAGGCAGCGACATCAAATTTTGCTTTACCAATAGAGCAATGAATAATGCCATTTTTATCGGTTCGATAGGTAACTTGGCCCGATTTTGCATTTTTGACTGCTTGGGCGACATCTAAGGTTACAGTCCCTACTTTTGGGTTTGGCATCAAGCCACGAGGACCCAACACCCGACCCAATTGGCCTACCAAACGCATGGCGTCTGGGGTGGCGATGAGCATGTCAAAATCGAGTTTACCAGTATCGGTTTGCGTTTTAATACTGTCGGCCAAATCGTCGAATCCGACAATATCAGCCCCTGCGGCCAAGGCTTCTTGTGCCTTAGCCCCTTGAGCGAACACAGCCACTCGGACACTGCGACCAGTGCCGTGAGGCAATACAGTTGCCCCCCGAACAGACTGCTCGGACTTTTTAGCATCGATGCCCAACATGACTACAGCATCGACAGACTCATCAAATTTTGCATTGGCGCACTCTTTTAAAATAGCCAAGGCATCTTCTACGGTATAAGCTTTTGTTTTATCTACTTTTTTTGCAATTGCTTGCGTTCTTTTAGAGCGTGTTGTCATAATAGTTACCCTTCTGCCTCAATACCCATACTGCGCGCGGTGCCGGCTATGGTCCGCACAGCCGCATCCAGGGAGGCAGCGGTGAGATCGGCCATTTTCACGGTGGCAATTTCTTCTAATTGCGCACGCGTCACCTTTCCAACGACGGTTGGGGGGGCGGTACTACCTTTTGGAATACCCGCAGCTCTTTTTAACAAAAAGGAAGCGGGCGGAGTTTTGATGATAAAAGTAAAACTGCGATCACTATACACAGTGATAATAACCGGTAAAGGCATACCCGCTTCATAGCTTTGGGTCTGCGCATTAAAGGTTTTACAGAATTCCATAATATTCACCCCATGCTGGCCCAAGGCTGGGCCAATCGGAGGGCTTGGGTTTGCTTGTCCGGCTTTGACTTGCAGTTTGATATAAGCCGTTACTTTCTTTGCCATTCTGACACCTTAGTATGAGTCCAAACGCTTTAACAACGGTTAAAGCTCCTCGTTAAGTTTTCTCGACTTGCCCAAACTCCAGTTCTACTGGCGTTGAGCGTCCAAAAATAAGAACAGCCACCCGAAGGCGGCTTTTCTCATAATTCACCTCTTCGACAACGCCACTGAAGTCCGAGAAAGGACCTTCGGTGACTCGAACCACTTCACCGGATTCGAACATTGTCTTTGGTTTGGGCTTATCCTGCCCTTGTTGCACACGCTGGATAATCAGCTGCGCTTCTTTATCTGAAATAGGGGCTGGGTGATCAGAGGTTCCCCCGATAAATCCCAATACCTTGGGCACTTTTCGAACCAAATGCCACGTATCTTCGTTAAGTACCATATGGACCAACACATAGCCCGGAAAAAATTTCCGCGCACTTTTGCGTTTCGCCCCGGCACGCATTTCCACCACTTCTTCGGTGGGCACTAAAATGTCACCAAATTTATCTTCTTGATGGAATCGCTCAATGGCTTCTCGGAGCCCTTGAACAACTTTTCCTTCTTGACCAACCAAAGTCTGCACCACATACCAACGACGCGGAGTTTCTTGTTGTTCCATTAATCCACCCCATAGCCTGTTAATCGTGCCACTATTTTGAGCAGAAAAGAGTCAATAGCCCATAAAATAAGCCCCATGACGGTTACCATGAACAATACGCCCAAGGTAGACTGTAGAGTTTCTGCTCTGGTTGGCCAGACCACCCGACGCACTTCTGCGTAAGATGCTTGTGTAAACCGTAGAAAAGTACGAACCATATCTTTATCCTGGCAGGCCAAGAGGGAATCGAACCCCCAACCTGCGGTTTTGGAGACCGCCGCTCTGCCAATTGAGCTATTGGCCTAAATTACTATTCTATAACTTTCGTGACAACCCCAGCCCCCACAGTACGACCACCTTCGCGAATAGCGAATTTGAGGCCTTCTTCCATCGCAATAGGGGCGATGAGGGTAACGGTAACTTGCGTATTGTCGCCTGGCATAATCATTTCTGTGCCTTCTGCCAACACCACTTCGCCGGTGACGTCGGTGGTACGGAAGTAAAATTGAGGACGGTAGCCACCGAAGAATGGCGTATGACGGCCTCCTTCTTCTTTGGACAATACGTAAATTTCTGCCAAGAACTTGGTGTGAGGCTTAATACTGCCTGGTTTAGCCAAGACCTGACCACGTTCGATGTCTTCGCGTTTGACACCACGCAGCAAAATACCTACGTTGTCGCCCGCTTGTCCTTCGGTCAGTAATTTTCGGAACATTTCTACGCCCGTAACAGTACTCTTTTGAATGGGGCGCAATCCAACGATTTCAATTTCTTCGCCCACCTTGATGCGACCGCGGTCGATACGACCGGTGGCCACCGTACCACGGCCTGCAATGGAAAACACGTCTTCGACCGACAGCAAGAAAGGTTTATCGACTTGACGTTCTGGCATGGGGATATAGTCATCGAGTGCTTTAGCCAACTTCAGTATGGCTGGAATACCCAGAGGCCCAGTATCCCCTTCCAAGGCTTTTAAAGCAGAGCCCGTAATAACAGGAATTTCGTCGCCTGGGAACCCGTAGCTGGTGAGCAGTTCACGCACTTCCATTTCAACCAATTCTAACAATTCGGCATCGTCTACCATGTCAGCCTTGTTTAAAAAAACAACAATATAAGGGACACCCACTTGACGAGCTAATAAAATATGTTCACGAGTTTGGGGCATAGGGCCATCGGCAGCGGATACTACCAAAATAGCACCATCCATTTGGGCAGCACCGGTGATCATGTTTTTCACATAATCGGCGTGTCCGGGGCAGTCGACGTGCGCATAGTGCCGTTTATCGGTTTCATACTCGACGTGAGCGGTGGCGATGGTAATACCGCGGGCGCGGGATTCCGGGGCCTTATCAAGGTCATTGACATTCACTACTTTGGTGTCTTTGTTACCAAACTCTGCAGCCAACACCTTGCTGATGGCAGCCGTGGTGGTGGTTTTACCATGATCTACGTGACCAATCGTTCCCACGTTTAGGTGGGGTTTATTTCGCTTATACTCTTCAGCCATGACACTGCCCTCTACAAAATTGACCATTGACCCAACTACTGGAGCCCACAACCGGGATTGAACCGGTGACCTCTTCCTTACCAAGGAAGTGCTCTACCACTGAGCTATGTGGGCCGCTTCCCATACGATTGGAGCGGGTGATGGGAATCGAACCCACGCATTCAGCTTGGAAGGCTGAAGTTCTACCATTGAACTACACCCGCACCGTTTTGAGTGGTGGAGGGGGGAGGATTCGAACCTCCGAAGGCAGAGCCGTCAGATTTACAGTCTGATCCCTTTGGCCGCTCGGGAACCCCTCCAGAGACATCCTACTTCGACCTTTTAAGGCCCACTTAAAAACCAAAGGAGGCTATTCTGCTCGAAGCGCACTCTGCTGTCAAGCAAACTACCCCAAAAATTTGGAGCTGGCGACAGGAATTGAACCCGCGACCGGCTGATTACAAATCAGCTGCTCTACCGGCTGAGCTACGCCAGCCCAATACGCAAACCATTCACTCTCTAGACCACTCTTCGAGTATCAGGTAGCATTGAACGATTATGCGAGTTGCACCATTCTACACCTCAACCCTTCCCAGAGCAAATGGGGTTCAATGACGCAATTAGTGTTAGTTGACTTTATTTCAAAATGCGGCGCATCCCCCCCCGTTAGTATCACATTTTTTAAATGAGGGACTGTTTTTTGGACTTCTTGGATGACTTGAGGTACAAAGCCTCTGGATAATACCTCTGCGCCTGCCGCCAAACAGGCTTGGGTGGTATGTCCTAAACAAAACAGTTTGCTAGGCATTAGGCCTGGTACAATGACACCCCCTGCGTGTTGCCCACTTTCCAATAGCAAATCTGCCGTGATATAGGTGCCAGCATCTATGACGAGGCTTGTTTCTTGAGGGTATAATGCCCAAGCCCCTAAAAGATCTAACCAGCGATCAATGCCCAAGATCTCCGGCTTTTGATACCCTGAAATCACCCCCCCAAAGGCCGCCTCGCTGGTCAAAGTAACAACCTCACTCCCCCACCGCTGAGCCACCCAAGCCTTCAAAAGCGGGGTTACCTGACATACATCTGCCACCCACAATACTTGAGGTGGCACTAAAGACCCCCAAATTCGGTCCAAAAAAACTTCTGAAAAATGATCATACCCTTCTGCTTCAAAATGATGAAACTGGACCCTAGCCTGCGCTGGGGTGACAACGGGACTTAAAATGGCCCATTTTAGCCGGGTATGACCAATATCAACCCCCCATACCGTCATACCGCCTCCTCAAACTGATACCAAGCCTGAGTCACACTGTTCAAAACAGCCGCCACCCAACGAGGACGAAAATCAGGCTGTTGATATACCAGAGGCGCAATTTGCCAAATATCTATCACAGACTGTGAAATTAGGCTTTTTTCAGCCTCTAAAAGATGCTCATTCACACCAATACCCACCGTGACTACCGTAGTCCCACAGCTTGGCTTTGTTTCAATCAGGATCCCCCCCAATTTAGCCCCCTGAAAATAAAGATCATTGGGCCATTTTAAGTGTATCCCCGCCACACCCATATATTCTAAGGCTTGTACTACCGCTCTCCCCATCACCAACGACAGCTCCCCCAGGATTATTTTTTGAGTGGTAAAACGCAACGATAAAGCCAACGAACGCCCTGGCGGCGCTATCCAAGGCCTACCCTGACGACCATATCCCCCCGTTTGAGCTTCTGCTAAACACAGTTGGGCTTGTCCAGGGGTTGGAATAGGTAGTTGATTAACAAAAGTTTGGGTGGAAATCACTTCTTCTAGGTAAAAGAAGGAGGTGATCCAAGCACGGGTTTCTGGGGTGAAATATAGTTGTATATTTTTTTTCATACGGACGGACTGGATGCCAGCCTGCGCTGGCATGACACTGGAATTGTCACCCCAGCGAATCTTCTTGTCACCCCAGCGAAGGCTGGGGTCCAGAAGATATGACAACAAAATAAAATGCCTGGCAGTAACCTACTTTCACATGAGGAGACCTCACACTATCATCGGCGCGTCAGCGTTTCACTATCGAGTTCGGGATGGGATCGAGTGGTTCCACTGAGCTATGTCTACCAGGCAAGACGGTTTGGGGGGCGGGTTTAACAGCCCCCCGAATAAATAATAAGTTATGATTGTACAACTTGGGCACGCAATTTTGACATACAATGAATGTCTTTTAAAAAAGTTTGAGTGTTATATGATCAAACCTCCCGGTCAATTAGTACTGGTTAGCTCAACGCCTCACAGCGCTTACACACCCAGCCTATCAACGTTGTCGTCTCCAACGGACCTTATAGAGGGTTAACCCCTAGGGAAATCTCATCTTGAGGCAAGTTTCCCGCTTAGATGCTTTCAGCGGTTATCTTTTCCGCACATAGCTACCCGGCAATGCCACTGACGTGACAACCGGAACACCAGAGGTGCGTCCATTCCGGTCCTCTCGTACTAGGAACAGATCCTCTCAAATTTCCAACGCCCACGGTAGATAGGGACCAAACTGTCTCACGACGTTTTAAACCCAGCTCGCGTACCACTTTAAATGGCGAACAGCCATACCCTTGGGACCGACTACAGCCCCAGGATGTGATGAGCCGACATCGAGGTGCCAAACACCGCCGTCGATATGAACTCTTGGGCGGTATCAGCCTGTTATCCCCGGAGTACCTTTTATCCGTTGAGCGATGACCCTTCCATACAGAATCACCGGATCACTAAAACCTACTTTCGTACCTGCTCGAATTGTCACTCTCGCAGTCAAGCACTCTTTTGCTTTTACACTATCAGCATGATTTCCGACCATGCCTAGAGTACCTTCGCGCTCCTCCGTTACTATTTAGGAGGAGACCGCCCCAGTCAAACTACCTACCATACACTGTCCGTAGTTCCGATTCAGGAACCGACGTTAGAGCCTCACAAGTTTAAGGGTGGTATTTCAAGGATGGCTCCACATGCTCTGGCGAGCACGCTTCATAGCCTCCCACCTATCCTACACATAAACACGCAAAGTCCAGTGTAAAGCTATAGTAAAGGTTCACGGGGTCTTTCCGTCTAGCCGCGGGTACACTGCATCTTCACAGCGATTTCAATTTCACTGAGTCTCGGGTGGAGACAGTGTGGCCATCGTTACGCCATTCGTGCAGGTCGGAACTTACCCGACAAGGAATTTCGCTACCTTAGGACCGTTATAGTTACGGCCGCCGTTTACCGGGGCTTCGATCAGGAGCTTCGCTTACGCTGACCCCCTCAATTAACCTTCCGGCACCGGGCAGGCGTCACACCCTATACTTCATCTTTCGATTTCGCAGAGTGCTGTGTTTTTAATAAACAGTCGCAGCCACCAGTTTTCTTCGACCCCCCCAAGCTCCGCGCGCAAGCGCTTCACCCAAAGGGGCGCACCTTCTCCCGAAGTTACGGTGCCATTTTGCCTAGTTCCTTCACCCGAGTTCTCTCAAGCGCCTTGGTATTCTCTACCAACCCACCTGTGTCGGTTTGGGGTACGGTTTATATTGAGTTATGCTTAGAAGCTTTTCTTGGAAGCATGGCATCAACGACTTCTGTCTCCGAAGAGACATCCTCGTCGCACCTTAAAATTGACCCTCCGGATTTACCTAAAGAGCCTTTCTACATGCTTGAACCGTGACAATCAGCGCACGGCTCGTTTAGCCTTCTCCGTCCCTCCATCGCACTCAATACAAGTACAGGAATATTAACCTGTTTCCCATCGACTACGTGTTTCCACCTCGCCTTAGGGGCCGACTCACTCTGCTCCGATTAACGTAGAGCAGAAAACCTTGGGTTTTCGGCGTGCAGGCTTTTCACCCGCATTATCGTTACTTATGTCAGCATTCTCACTTCTGATACCTCCAGCAGACCTTACAGTCCACCTTCATAGGCCTACAGAACGCTCCCCTACCACCATCCAATAAAGGATGATCCGCAGCTTCGGTGCATGATTTTAGCCCCGTTGAATCTTCCGCGCAGGCCGACTCGACCAGTGAGCTATTACGCTTTCTTTAAAAGGTGGCTGCTTCTAAGCCAACCTCCTGGCTGTCTGTGCCTTCCCACATCGTTTCCCACTTAATCATGACTTTGGGACCTTAGCTGGCGGTCTGGGTTGTTTCCCTTTTCACGACGGACGTTAGCACCCGCCGTGTGTCTCCCATGCGTGAACTTCTCGGTATTTGGAGTTTGCATCGGTTTGGTAAGGCATTGTGCCCCCCTAGCCGAAACAGTGCTCTACCCCCGAGAGTTTTACATGAGGCGCTACCTAAATAGCTTTCGAGGAGAACCAGCTATCTCTGAGCTTGATTAGCCTTTCACTCCTATCCACAGCTCATCCCCTAATTTTTCAACATTAGTGGGTTCGGACCTCCAGTGCATGTTACTGCACTTTCATCCTGGCCATGGATAGATCGCTCAGTTTCGGGTCTACTAACAGCAACTTAATCGCCCTATTCAGACTCGGTTTCCCTACGCCTTCCTTCTTCAGTTAAGCTTGCTACTGTCAATAACTCGCTGACCCATTATACAAAAGGTACGCAGTCACCCGCATAAGCGGGCTCCCACTGCTTGTATGCACGCGGTTTCAGAATCTATTTCACTCCCCTCCCGGGGTTCTTTTCACCTTTCCCTCGCGGTACTCGTTCACTATCGGTCAGTAGTTAGTATTTAGCCTTGGAGGATGGTCCCCCCATATTCAATCAGGATTTCACGTGTCCCGACCTACTCGTCGTCACCTCATGACACAGTCCTTTCGCATACGGGGCTATCACCCGGTATCGCCAAGTTTTCCAACTTGTTCTGCTAGGATTGTGTCAAGTACGATGACAGGGCTGGTCCGCGTTCGCTCGCCGCTACTAACGGAATCTCGGTTGATTTCTTTTCCTGTAGGTAATGAGATGTTTCAGTTCCCTACGTTCGCTTTCAGTACCTATGTATTCAGTACTGAATACCTGTAAACAGGTGGGTTTCCCCATTCGGAAATCTTCGGATCAAAGCTTGTTTATCAGCTCCCCGAAGCTTATCGCAGATTACTACGTCCTTCGTCGCCTTCTACTGCCTAGGCATCCACCGCGTGCACTTATTCGTTTGATCATATAACCTCAAACTTTCTTCATTTCTGTCTGCTTTTTCTTTTCTTTTCGTTATCTTTTAACTCACAAGCCTCATGTACCTGTTGTACATTCTGGTTGTTCGTAAAAAAATGCCTCAATTAAAGAAAAATCAGTTTGAAATTTTTTATTTCATGAACTCGCCATTCATTTGCAGTGCCCAAGTTATACAATGATAACTTATTATTAAATTGTTAAAGAACCTATATACGTTTAAATATTCATTTGAACATTTAAACCTATTTTCCTGATAGATGGTGGA
>JAHFQG010000003.1:21341-33957 GCA_023266415.1 Francisellaceae bacterium
CTTCCTGACGATAGGTGGCTATTTCTGAGTTAGTTTTTTTACTCAATAATTCGAAATAACGCCACATGATCTCATCCGATATTGACATCACCTTCCCAAACATATTGTCGGGTGATTCGGTCAGTCCTATGTAGTTGTCTAATGACTTAGACATTTTCTTGACACCATCCAGGCCTTCTAAGAGGGGTAAAGTAATGACCACTTGGGGGGGAGTGCCATAGTGCTTTTGGAGTTCTCGCCCCATAAGGAGGTTAAATTTTTGATCGGTCCCTCCAATTTCAACGTCCGCTTTCAGCGCAACGGAGTCATATCCTTGTAGCAGGGGGTATAGGAGTTCATGAATGGCGATAGGTTGGTTAGCTTGATATCGTTTTTGAAAGTCGTCTCGTTCGAGCATCTGGGCCACGGTGTGGGTAGCTGCTAGACTGATAAGATCTTGGGCACTTTTAGCGCCCAACCAATTGGAGTTGAAATAAATTTCCGTTTTTTCTCTATCGAGCACTTTAAAAACTTGCTCTTGATAGGTTTTTGCATTAGCTTCTATGGCTAAATCGGAGAGGGGTTTTCGAGTTACATTTCGGCCGGTAGGATCACCAATACGGGCAGTAAAGTCTCCAATCAAGAAGCATACAATGTGTCCAAGTGCTTGAAATTGTTGGAGTTTATTCAACAATACCGAATGTCCCAAGTGCAAATCGGGTGCTGTGGGGTCGAATCCGGCTTTAACACGAAGGGGTCGACCCAGTTTGAGTTTTTCGATAAGATCGGCCTCGAGCAATATTTCTGATGTTCCGCGCTTTAGGTGTTCGAATGTTGCACTGACATCCATAAGGGGCCTCCATTGACGAAAACAATTAAGACAACTAAATTATAAATAAGTCATGAACAAATGCGAAGGAAGAGTATGATGCAATCTTCGTCCAAACGCCAGGCTCTGGCGCGCTTTGCTGTCTCCTATTGGTTAGGGGCAGTAGGTGGCTTGATAGGACTTTTGGCCAGCCTGTGGTTCTTTTGGCCCCATTCTGCTGCACTGCATACAAGCCCTTTGTCTTTACCTGCCCTGGCCCTAAAGCCCCCGCCTCTCCCTGAACAGGCGATTATTGTCCCATCGAAGCCTGACATGATCCAAGCGTTCCAACAAATTACCGTTGAAGGTTCTTTATTTGCTTCAGCCAAGCGGGCTGGGCTCTCGGATAAGCTGATTATGGATTTAGCCCATATTTTTGCGTGGGACATTGATTTTGCACAAGATATCAAACCTCACGATTCATTCCAAATTTTATATGAAGAAAAGTATGTTGAAGGGGTGAAGGTAGGTACGGGCAATATTTTGGCGGCCACATTTAAAGGGCAGCAAAAACAGCATTCAGCCATTCGTTTTACCACCCGAGATGGGCAAACCGATTATTATACGGCCAATGGGGTACCGGTTCGAAAAGCGTTTATTCGCACACCCGTTAAATTTTCTCGAGTGAGTTCTCCCTTTAATTTACACCGGGAACATCCAGTGTTACATAAAATTCGGGCTCATAAGGGAGTAGATTATGCAGCGCCCAGAGGCACCCCGGTTAAAGCTGCGGGAGATGGCGTATTGCATTTTATTGGTAGACAAGGAGGATATGGCAAGGTTATTGAAATTCAGCATGGTCAGCGGTATTCCACGTTGTATGCCCATTTAGCCAATTTTGCGCCCAAGTTACGAGAAGGGATGCGCGTGAAGCAAGGCCAGGTTATTGGCACGGTGGGGAGTACAGGATTGGCGACTGGGCCTCATTTACATTATGAATTTCGCATTGATGGGGTGCATCACAATCCTATCACGGTGGCATTGCCTCAATCCTCACCCATTACGGCGCAAGATCGTCATCGGTTCTTTGCGCATGCCGAATTATTGTTAAACCATATGGCCAGACAAAAGACCATTATGTTGGCATCTACTCCTTAAGGGAGAATGTGATGATACGAATGAGGGTATTCATCAGTAAAAAGGGAATGAGGATGAGGGGCATGAGCACAAAGCTCAAGAGGTTATACAGCAGTGTCCAACCTTTTCGGCCAGATCGTTGTTCGATCCATTCTGGCGTCACCGCTTGCAAAACGGCTTTAGGGTTGCTGGCCAGGGATGCGACATGAGAAAATATCTGTCCTGTTAGGCCTGCTTTTGTTGCCAATCCGGCAGGGGAGGGCGTCACGTAAAAATAGTGGGCTTTTGGCGGCAGATGGCCTATTTTAGAAATAGGATCTTGCCCTTGCACATAAATGGTCACATTCTTTCCTAAAAATTTTTTATCCCGTCTTAATTGGCCTGCAGGCACATGGGCATAAGCCTGTATTTTGGGACATGCTTTTGCGGTTTGGATACTCAGAGAGCCTCCCAGACTTTGCCCATGACACAGCACGGCATCACAAGTTTGTTGATTAACAAACTTTGTTATAGAGGATTTCCCCAGCTGAAACAAGAGACTCCCCACCGAAAAACCAGGAAACAAGTCAAAAAAATAGGTCCAAAAACTACCCCGTGCAGCTGGATACGTGGTACCCATTAACAATAATTGAGCGTTAATACCCAAATTTTGAGGTACAAGCCCATAAGCATAATACGGTGTGGCACACAGTCTCATCCATTGGGGGGTCAGCTCAATGGGTTTAATATGATAAGATTGCATACGCCAGGTTTTAGATGTCTCATCATAAACAGGTACAGTTATTGTATGCTGCCGAATGACATCCGGCTCGGTGTAGGCTAAATAACACAGCATGTTATTAATGCGAATTTTGGCTACCTCATAGGGCAAGGCTCTCTCTTCGAGCAGCTGCCCAATGTGGGTCAATTCTGCCTGGATTGCATCAAAGAAATGTTTTAATAAGATCAGGTTTTTTTTACGCCACAGCGCGGACAAGAAAGGCTTAGCACTTTTAAGAGAAAAAGCATGGGGGCGATCACATAAAAAATCCATGAACGCTATCATCAACTGAGCGGATGTTTTATCAACCTGCAGATCAGAAGAAATATGTGTTCCCCTTTATAAGTTGCTAAACTGAAAAAGACGACCCACAGCCACAAGTACCTTTGGCATTGGGGTTACTGACCACAAAGCGGGCCCCATATAACCCCGTTTGATAATCCACTTTGGCGCCTCTTAAGAAAGGATAGCTGAGGGGGTCGACTACCAGCCCTAAGATGGCACCTTGATCGGTGGTGATAACACTTTTTTGGTCATCTTCGTCGGGATGGTTTACAAACGCAAAGCTGTATTGGAACCCAGAACAGCCCCCGCCCATAATAGAGACGCGCAGATACAGCGTTTCACCTCCTTCACTCTCTTGTAAAAACGAGATACGGTTAATGGCGCTGGGGGTGAGGGTAATATCTACCATGGTTTTAGCACTGCTAAGAAGATAATACCTGCAAAGAGCAGTACGGGAATTTCGTTAAAGAAGCGATAGAAACTGCTGCTGTGGGTATTATGGTGTTTTTTAAATTGAAACCAATAATAGCCACACAAAGCGTGATAAAGCACCAATAGGCCCAGTAGGGCGAATTTAGCATGAAGCCAACCTGTACCCACACTCCCGGTGTGGAGCATGCCGATCCCGAAGAGGAAGGTGAGAACAGCAGAGGGGGTCATAATACCCCAAAAAAGCTTACGTTCCATAAGGCAGAAGCGATTATAGCCGATGGTATCTTGCGTGAGGGCATGGTAGACAAATAAGCGGGGGAGGTAAAACAGCCCAGCGGCCCAGCAGATCATGAATAGGAGGTGAAAGGCTTTGAGCCAAAGGAACATAGGATTATACCTCTACCATATCGAAATCGGCCTTACTGGCGCCACAATCGGGGCAACGCCAATTGGGGGGGATATCTTCCCAGCGGGTTCCTGGTGAGATCCCAGCCAGGGGATCTCCGAGGGCCTCATCGTAGAGGTAGCCGCAAAGGAGACACATGTATTTTTTCATAAAATCAAGGATCCTTATAAGTTTAACGTCACCCTGAGTCTAGTAGGCATCTTGGACCTGCGGACTCGGTATGCTGAGTCCCTACTACTCAAAGGGGCAGTTTACAACAGGTGCATTCTAAAAGAAATGTGGTAAAATCCCTCTTTGGGCGGGTTTTGAATTTTTTAGTTATATGGTTAACTCACTTGACACTATTCCAGTCATCCTGTCCTTCTCTGGGTTAGATCCCAGCGGCAGCACAGGCATCCAAGCCGATATTGAGACCATTGGGGCTCATGGCTGTCACGCCGCACCTCTCATTACCACCCTTGCCATCCAAGATTCCACCCGTATTCACCAATTGTTGCCCATCTCAGCCTCATTGCTACTTGAGCAAGCTCGTATGGTTTTAGAAGACAGCCCAGTAAAAGCCATCAAAATTGGGTTGTTGGGATCGGTTGATCAAGTTCGGGCGCTTCACACCTTATTACGAGACTATCCCCATATTCCGGTGATGCTCGATCCTCTCAGTACCCACCGTTTTCCTATGTTGCTCGATCAAGACATTCCAGAAGCGGTTCGAGCGTTATTATTCCCATTGGCCACATTGTGTATCATCAATACCACCCAAGTACGAGATCTGTCCAAAGGGGCAGATTCATTCGATGCTTGTGTCCATGAGTTGTTGGCTCATGCGATCCCTTATATTCTCCTAACGGGGGGGCATGAGCCAACGGTAGATATTGTGAATCGGCTATATAGTAAATTTCGGCTTCTGCAAGATTATCCTTGGCCTCGCCTGCCCCATGTCTTTTCTGGGGCAGGCACTACTTTAGCGGCCAGCACGGTGGCATTATTGGCCCAAGGGTTAGACGTACCCGCTGCTGTACATCAAGCACAAACGTACACATTCGAATGTTTAAAACGCGGATATCGTATTGGCATGGGAGATCCCATTCCCAATCGAGTTTATTGGGCAAAAGGCAATCTCAACCCCTTATGCGAGGCCACAAAATCATGACCAGTCGCACCTTATTTCAGGCATTACTTTCTTCTGCGCCTTATGCTCATGAAGTTGATACGCTGGCACACACACAAACACATTTATCGTATATTATTTTAACAGGCCGGTATGCTTATAAAGTCAAAAAATCGGTTAATTTAGGGTTTCAAGATTTTACTTCATTGGAAAAAAGAAAACACTATTGCGAGTTAGAGTGCGAACTAAATAAAATATTAGCCCCCGATCTATATCTTGGGGTTGTGCCCATTACAGGCACGGAATCTGAGCCCGTCATGGACGGCACAGGACCTGCCATTGAGTGGGCCATTAAAATGCATCAATTCCCAGATGCGTGTTTGATGAGCCGAGTGTTAGAGGACAACAAACTCACGTTAGATATTTTAGATAATTTGGCCCAACAACTGGCTCAGTTCCATCAAAAAACGGAGGTATGTTACGACGGCATTTTTGGGACACCCCAAAAAGTATACCATTCTGTGTCAGTCAACTTCGAACAATTACGCCGATTGCTTCCTGCAGCGGCAGATTTACAGAAAGTTGGAATTATTGAAGCATGGGCGGCTCAACAATTTGCTACCCTCGAGCCTGTTTTGACCCATCGAAAAGCACAGGGGTTTACGCGCTCATGTCATGGTGATTTACATTTAGGCAACCTGGTATTATTTCAAGGACGCCCGACCATTTTTGATCGCGTTGAGTTTAATGAATCTTTTCGATGGACCGAAGTCATGAGTGACGTAGCCTTTTTGGCGATGGATTTACTGTACAACAATCGCTCCGATGCCGCTTATTATTTTATCAACCGCTATTTAGAGTACACGGGCGATTATGAAGGATTGTCGGTCTTGTGGTTTTACATGTCTTATCGAGCCTTGGTGCGCGCCAAAGTTGCCTGTTTTATTATGGAGCAAAACCTGGATAATCCGACACTTGCCACGGAGTGCTTAACCACGGGTCGTCGGTATCTTGATTTAGCTATATCTTTTTGTCAACCTCGACATCCCAGCCTAACCATCACTCATGGCATAGCGGGCAGTGGCAAGAGTGTGGGATCGGAAAAATGGATGATTTCAGAAGGGGCTATTCGATTACGGTCGGATGTGGAGCGTAAACGGCTGCATTCGGGCATCGGTCCAGAAGCGCTGTATTCGGCACAAGCTTCCGCACGTACTTTTGCGCATTTACACCATTTAGCGCATCAGATATTGGCCATGCAAATGCCAGTGATTGTGGATGCAACGTTTTTGAAGCGGTCTGATCGCGCGCCCTTTGTAGAGTTAGCCAAAAAACTTAACTGCCCTTTTCAAATTTTATCCTTCCCCACCCCCGAACTCAAAGAATTGAAAAATCGGCTGTATCATCGCATGCAACTAGACAACGACCCATCAGATGCCACCTATGAAGTAGCCTGCGAACAACAACGCTTAATAGAACCTTTTTCAGAAGAAGAAATGGAGGCACTCCTCTGCGTCATCCCAAGTGTTACAAAGAATGACACAGAGGCTGAGGTTAAAGGCTATGCCCAGGAAGCTTCAGCACAATAGGCTGCACCAATACAACCTGCATCAATGAAATAGCCGCTTTATAGGCCACAATTTCTACGCCTGCTTGCAGCGCATCTTGTACCAAGGCACAGTATTGGGTATCGATGTGTTTGGCAATAAACGGATGTTTTATACCTGTATGTTTGACACACACAAATAAAACGGCTCGTTTGCCTTCATTTCTTTTGCGAATGAGTGTTGTCAAATGTTTAGCGGCCTCAGCATTCACGGCATCTGGGAAAAATCCTCGACCAATTTCATCTGCTAAGGTCATATCTTGAATTTTAAGGCAGCATTCTGCCTGAGAGGAAGATTTCAATAATAAATCCACGTGTTCCAATCCTCCCAGATTATCTGGCACATCACAAACCTCATATCCTTGCAGTTCTTTAATCACCCCATTTTGGATCCCTTCTATCACTAAGGCTGGAGAGAGGCTTTGATTCACAGCTGCCAGGTGTCCCCCACTGGTTTCAACCAGCTCCCAAACACTTTGCCCCGTGGCATGTTGAGAAAACCAAATTCGGCTCCCCAACACATCACATCCTTGTAGGTTCCCCTCATTTAAACAGCAGATGACCCGTTTATCAAAAGGATTCAGGGCAACATCCGCCAAAAATTGGTTAAGGCGTTTTAGTAAAATAGCTTCGATCAAATCACTTCGAAATTCCACAAACGACCCCCCAAAGACACGGCGCTTGTTTGTTTGTCGGCTTATTAACTATAAACTTGAGTCCACTGCCAATATCTGCTATAGATGTGAGGGTGCCTAAGGAGGGTTAACATGGTGGCTAAAACAAAGAAAACCGCTGAAAAAGTTATTAAGCCTGTTAAGACGAAAACGACCGCAGCCGCAAAGTCTAAAGCCACCAAAAAGGTATCGGTTTCTGCCAAAGTTTCTGTTAAAATGGCCCAGCCAAAGACACGGAAAACAACCCCCAGCAAGAAAAACAACTTAACAGAGAGCCCGAAAAGAAAAGTGGATACCCCCCCAGAACTCATTAGCCGCCCGACTACCGCCCAAACCCTGTTGTCTTATGGGGTACATCCCTATCCTTCAGCGGGAAATGAACCTTACATGAATGAACGGCAAAAGGCTCATTTTGAAAAACTGCTTGACCTATGGTTAAACGACTTATTGCAGGGGGGGGACGATACTATCTCTGACCTACAAGAATCCAGTGAGGTCCCAGCTGATTTGAGTGATCAAGCCAGCAAAGAAGAAGAGTTTGCTCTCAAACTTCGAAAGCGTGACCGCGAACGAAAGCTTATTAAAAAAATTGAAGAATCTTTACAAAAGCTTAAGTCAGATGACTATGGCTATTGTGAGGAATGTGGCATCGAAATTGGGGTACGGCGCCTAGAAGCCCGCCCGACAGCCACATTATGCATCGATTGTAAAACTATTGCGGAGATTAAGGAAAGACAGCAACGTACTTAAAATATCATTCGCTAGAATAGGACATTCTGCACATAGGAAGTGTATATGGTAGATTTTTCACGGGTAGATCTCGACCCCCCCAATACTGACACCACTTTTAAAAAAATACTCACCAGTGTTCTCGAAAGTCAACATCCTGACACAGCCTTAGAAGCAGCCACCGAACGCATCCAACACATCTCTAATCCAAAAATCGCTCTAAAATTTTTAGACTATACCAAAAGAAAAAACCCTCTTTTTGCAGCCAATTCTCTCTTAAAAGACTTAGAACAGCATTATTATCGAGCTTTTTATTTTTATAACGAACCTTACATCAACACAGGAAAACCTGTACCTCTGTCCTCCAAAAACAAACAGAAACTCTGGTTGGTAGGCATTGTAGCCAGTCTCCCCGGGTTTTTAGGCTTAACCAGTGCCATTGTTTTTTTAATCTTAACCATTCCCACACCACTGACCGTAATTATGTTGGTCGCCTTGCTTCCGTGTATCGTCATTGCCACCGCCTGGTTGGTTCGAAAAGCCACTCATGCCTTCTCAAAAGCACATCAGACTCAACACGAACCCCGTATTCAACTGGGATTAGCCCTCAACAATTTTGCCACTAACTTACCCAATGCTTTAACCGATGATTTAAAATCTCTCATAATCGATAATACCCTAGATGTGAGAGAAATGATGGGCTTTAACTCAAAAGCCACTGAAGATATGTTCAAAAAACTCCTGTCCTTTCCCGATGATCCCCAAAGTTCTTTCCAACGGGCAATGATTAAAAAATTTTCGAAAGAGTTTTATGCCATTGAAAGTGACATCTCTATTGTGCATGAAAGTTCCTGGCTGGGCACTTTTCAATACAAAAAACAACAACTCTTAGAAGCCATTGAAAAAAACAACGATGGACAAATCATTGCCTGTTTATCCTGGTTTCAACGCGAAGGCTTCGATTTATCGGCTATCCAATATACGAGCAGAACAACATTACCTGATTTTATAAGAAGTCAGTTATCTGAGAAAAATGTAGGTGCTTTGTATTTTAACGCCTTATCCACCCTTATCCCCAACCAACCTGTCCCCGCTGATTTTTGGGAAGAAATACTCAAAAAAATATCGAGTTATCTGGAAATACGAGGCAATTTATACAATGTTATTCAAAACAATGATCATCAGCTATCACCCCAAGAACAAGTCACTGTGATTAGAGCATTGTTGCTAAAATTTCATACCCAATACCCCCATTGCGCACTTGAAAAGATTGAGTATGAAGAAAAAAACGTTCAGGGAGCCTCAATCATGCGTCGGCAAAACATCCTACATCTGATTTTAAAATACTACTCCCCCCAAGCTTTACACGATCTCCTCCAATCGCCACAGCCTGAGCTGGCATTTTTTAATAAAGCCCTTAAAAGTTTACTTAAAGGCAAAAATGCAGCCACAGAAACCCCTGTTGAGCCTATTATCCATCTATTGAGAGATAACCCTAAACTCCCTCGCAGAGAAAGACGCAAGGCTGCCGCTAAGCTCAATATATTATTGGCTTGCCCTGACACGCATCCGACGGTACATGAGCAAATGGCCCCAACGCCTTGGGTAACCGTGTTTAACAAAAAACACCCCAAACATTCTTTGGTGACGGCTACCATCCCTTCCACCATTTGTGAGATGCAGCACCTCAGCCCAAAAACACCTCGGGCGAAGAAAAATGCTTCACCCGAGTTGAATCTAGAATAACCCCTAAGTTGGAGCAGTTTCGAAGATGGTTTTTAGTTGTACAGTAGGCCCTTGTAAAGTTTGACTGAACATTTGCCACCACTCTTCTTGCAGCTGGTGCCAAGCAGTTGCCTCTTGTGCATTGAAAGACTCTTGTAGGTTGTCTTGTTTTCTTAAAAAATAAAGCGCATTTTGTTCCAACAATTTGTTTATCATGGTATGCAGGGGAGATCCATGCAGACGAATAAACGCTTGAAGGGCCGCAATAGACAATAATGGCGAAGCATTATTTTCTTGCTCCATCAGGATTTGCAATAAAGTATTGTTAGTTAAATCACTTTTTGTGCGGGCATCTATTACTTGGACATCGACATTATCGACCACCAACTGCTTCACTTCTTCCAATGTAACATAACTGCTGATAGCCGTATCATACAACCGACGATTTGGGTACTTCTTGACTACTCGTTTTTCGCTCATAATACTCTACTCCCGGTTAGGTTTTAAGCGCAGTCTTTTCAGACCACAGATGAGTCAACTCCGTTCTTCCTTCATCAAAAACTACAGAAATCTATTAATAGTTAATTGGCCCACTAAATTGCAAATGGGGTGATCAGTGAATACACAGTACCAATCTTCTTTCAGCCTATCAGATATTTTTAAGTACGTAAAATATTTTTTAAATGAGTGATAACCGCGCCAGTGGCAGAATCGACTGTGGCGGGGATGTCTCCCCCTGCCAACACAGGTAATAAGACTGAAGTAAGTTTTTTGCCCAACTCAACTCCAAATTGATCAAACGGATTAATCCCCCAACACACCGCTTGGGTATACACTTGATGTTCATAAAAGGCCAATAAATTCCCTAAGGTATAAGGGGTTAGCTTGGGCAGTACCATAATTGTATGAGGTCGATTGCCAGGAATATGCCGATGTAAATCAAGGTTAGGACACCCGATCATCAGTGCCTGACTTTGGGCCAAGGCATTGGCCAAAACAGTGGTTTGATGCCCTAAAGGGTGTCCTTCTGCCACCAAAATAAAATCGGTGAGTACTGTTTCGGTGCCTTGGTGTAACCACTGATGAAACGTATGTTGCGCCAATGTCCCTACTTGCCCCCACACAGCCATACCACTGCGAGACACAGCATTCCCTTCTTGAGTACACGATTTACCACAGCTTTCCATATCCAGTTGTTGCAAATAAGTGGGTAATAAAGCCAACGCCTGTGTATAAGGCAGCACCACATGCGAGTGAATATCATGATAATGACGATACCACACGGTGAGTAGACCTAACAAAGCGGGTAAATTGTTAGGAAGAATGGTATGGGCGAAATGCTCGTCCACAACCTGGGCCCCTGCCAACAAAGCTTCAAAGCCTGCCACCCCCACAAAAACGGCAACCGAAAAACCCATGGTGGACCATAAAGAATAACGCCCCCCAATTGAGGGGGCCATCCATAAAATACGCTCCACACCACAGGCTTTGGCGCGCTCTGGATGGGCGGTAATGGCCAGCCAATGGGCTGCAGGATCCAATTGGTGCCCAAGAAACCAGGTACGGGCGGTTTCAGCATTGAGTAATGTTTCGGGTGTTTGAAACGATTTAGAGGCCAAAATGACTAACGTTTCAGTGGGATCACACGCTTGAATGGCCGCTTGCCATTCTAACCCATCAATGTTGGACACAAAATGAATACGAGGCGCTTTAGGATGGCGGTAAGCGGCAAGAGCTTCCAGTGCCAACCGTGGGCCTACGTCTGAACCACCAATGCCTAAATGAATTATGGACCGAAAGGGCCTGCCTGTGGAACCACGCCAATTCCCCTGGTACAGTGCCTCCACGCCATGAACCAAGGCCACATGGGCTGCTTGGAGGGCTTGCCCCCGATGTTGGGCTCGTAATTCTGTATGCAGAGCGGGTAATTGTTCAGAGCGGTTGACCACAGCCCCCTGAAAGAGCCGTTGGATAGCTTCTGACAAGTGATGTTTTTGGGCAAATTGGGTTAAAGCCTGAAGGACATCGTCTGTTATCCAATGTTTGGCATAATTAACATATAACTCCCCCACTTGACCGGCGTAGCGGTGCCCACGGGTGGGATCTTGTTGGAACAACTGAGCAAGAGACAAGGAACAAGTCGGTTGTTCAATCATGCTGTTTCCTTCTACATCCCCTCCACTACTTCGCGGGGAAGGGTTAAGGAGGGGGTGTATATATAGCAATGTTCCTTGGCGGGAAATTGTTGCTGTTTTACGGCTTCCACGTACGTGGTGATGGCGACAGGGATGCTACCGCCGGAACCTTCTAAGAAATTCTTCACAAATTTGGGCGTCTTCCCAATCATGCCCAGCATATCAAACGTCACTAAGATTTGTCCATCTACCCCACGCCCTGCACCTATACCAATAACAGGCATTTGAACGGAGGCGGTTATTTGGGTTGCCAACGCTTCTGGGAGACATTCCAGAACACAAAGTTTGGCACCTGCCTTTTCTAACAATTGAGTGTCTTCCCACAGTTGTTGGGCCGATTGTTCATCTTTTCCTTGTACTTTATAGCCACCTTGCATGTGAACCGATTGAGGCCGTAACCCCAAATGCACACACACCGGGATATCCCAGGCGGTAAGAGCTTCCACAATAGAGACAAGCACTTGTCCGCCTTCTATTTTAACCATTTGAGCCCCTGCCTGCATCAGTCGCGCGGCGCTGGCGCACGCCTGTTCAGGGGTATGGTAGGTCATAAAAGGTAAATCAGCGATTAAAAAAGCGCCTTGGTTGCCTCGGGCAACACAAGCGGTGTGATAGACCATGTCATCCAATGTAACGGGCACGGTGCTGGTTTTTCCTTGCACCACTTGGCCTAAGGTATCCCCCACCAGTATCACATCCACCCCCGCACTAGAAATGAGGGTGGCAAAGGTGGCATCGTAAGCTGTCAAGGCCGTTATCTTCTCGCCTTGTT
>JAHFQG010000027.1 GCA_023266415.1 Francisellaceae bacterium
ATCCCGAGCGTAGCCCGTCATCCCGAGCGTAGCGAGGGATCTCCCTCTATGCCACTCTTAGGAGATCCCTCACAATGTTCGGGATGACGTGGAAACATGGCCATTCATGCAACAAGGCCTCTCCGCACCAACAGTTCTCCCCTTTTTTTTAAAAGGTAGTTAATTGACCACCTTCCAGCTACCGTCAGATTGACGGCAAGCGGTGCCATAGGCCTTTTGGTCTTTCCCATCGATTTGGACAGTTGTTTGGAATTCACGGCAATAATCCCCGGTACTGGAGGTGCCATCACGCATGGCCACCACACTGCCACTGTGGCCGGTGTTGGGGTTATTCCAGGTAATGGATTGACCCACAGGGGCAGCTGTGGCTCTATTAAAGGCTTGTTGGGCCTTCATTTGGTCTACTTCATCTAAGGAGGCCCCGACATTGCTACCCACTGCAGCGCCCAATAAGGTGCCAATGGCAGTGGCTACCAATCGACCGTCACCTTTTCCAAACTGAGCGCCGGCCAAAGCACCGGCAGCCCCACCTACTACCATACCCCCCTGCTCTTTTGGGCCCATATTATCGCAGCCAACTAACAACAGTGGTGTAACCAACATACACGCTTGCCAAAGGTTTTTCATGCCTACTTCCCCTATATGTAAAGTTTTATTGTGCCTCATATAAAGAGTTTACGCCAGCGGATGGAAGTTATTGGCTGGGGTGACAGCCCCTGTCATGCCAGCGGAGGCTGGGGCTAAAGGCTCACGGGGTGGCAATACCCGTGTTTTGTGATATGTCCGACCAATAAAATTGAATCAAGAGAAACGACTGATTGCCGATAAAGAAGCATCTTTCTTTAATTTTATTAGTTAGTCAGATGCCAAACCTCAAAAAAACAAACCTTGATGAAGATTTATTCAGAAATGTGGCTGCAAATATAGCTTTCTTGGAGAGCAAAGAAGGTATAAAAGCTTATGAAGACAGCGACAACCCCCTTAAGCCAAGGATTAACAGGGGGGATTTAATAGAACTATTTTCTTTTATGAGTCCGACAATATTGGATAAAAAAATAAAAGACCTGGAAAAGATGACTGATCCGTGGTTTGCCGAGAGAAAAAGGAGCTCTATTGCAGCGGAGATTTCTAAGATTTACGACGCCGCGGACGATAAAACAAAAAAAATCATGAAAAAAATAGAAGAATTATATACAGATCCTAAAAGCCTCGCCCCTTCTAGATTCGCTGACGAAGATATAAAGGAATTTAATGATAAACGTGACGGTACATTGTTGTATGCGAAAGGTGCGGTTGACACGAGATATAAAGGGTTGATTAAAGAAACAATAACACTTTGGGGGATTTATTCCAAGCTTGATTCGAGCTCCAAAGAATCTGAGATTTCAGAATTAGAATCCTTAAAAGGATTAATGGGAAATATCAAAGAAATGAAACCGGGAGAAAGTTTAGAAATACAAAAGAAAGCATATTCTCTTCTTCGAATTCCAAGAAGTTTTACCATTGTCGTGCAACCGGATGGTAGTCTAGATATTATTCTAAAAGTGAAATCAAAGGACGAAAGTGGGGTAAAAAATTTTGAAATCCTGGGTGATGGTACTTCCAAAAAGGGAAAGATTGGCATTTCAATTGGAAATCTCTATAACCAAGAATTACTTAGAAATGCCAAAAAATACGCCGATTTGACCCTGTTAAAGACAAGCCGCGATGATGATTTTAATTGGCTATTTAAAGAATATCTAACAGAAATGAAACTATCGAGTTTGTTCCCTGACTTTTCATCTACCTTGATTGCTATGAGAACGTATACTGGTAAGGTGGACGGAGAAGATGTTCGAAAGGCATCTTCTTTTTCGCCTTTAGCGGAATATGGCGATTTAAAAAAAGCTATGAAAGATGGATTAACCGAAAAAGAAAAATTATCCATTACGAAAGATTTATTGCTGGGTCTGGCTCATATTGGAAAAAAAATAGTTATACAAGATGTTAAGCCACAGAATATATTGGTGGTCGATAAAAATGGGGAAAGACGTGCTGTATTTTCTGATTTTGGAGTTGCTGTGTACACAGGTGGAACCCACATACCTAGCGGGACATGCGCCTATATGCCGCAATCTCTTTTTAATTCCTATGTTAAAAAAATAAAAACCGAAATAAAGCCCTCCCACGATTTGTTTTCCTTGGGTATAACTATTTTTGAAATGTTCACTGGGGAAAAATGTGATTCTATATATTGTTATAATAATGCAAACAGAAAAATATCAGTCGTTGATGTTGAAAAATTAAATAATGAGCTAAAAAGTGCAAGACCGAAAATTCCGGAAAACATACAAGAGCTCGTTAGGTTCCTTGTAACAACTGATATAAACAAAGAGGATTTTACTATAGAAAAAGCCATGGAAATATATGGTCATAATTTAGTTAAAGAATTTAAAATGGGCCAGAGCAAGCTCGAAATAAAAGAGAAAAAAGAAGTGTTGGACGGACCGAAAGGATTTTTTAATTTATTCAATAAAAAAAAACCCATTGTTTTTAGTGGGAACAACCCTTCCCCACAACACCAAAGAATAAAGCCAGATCAATAACAAAGTCCAATGGCCTTGTTGCATGAATGGCCATGTTTCCACGTCATCCCGAACATTGTGAGGGATCTCCTAAGAGTGGCATAGAGGGAGATCTCTCGCTACGCTCGGGATGACTTAACAAAATATATACTACAGGCAACTGGATGCCAGTTTTCACTGGCATGACATTCAGAATGTCTGATTCATGCAACAAGGCCAAGCCCAATTATTAGATGTATTAGGGCCTTTTTGTGCTCAACCCCTTAAAATCCCATAAATTAGAATCCATCATCTGGCTGGGCTTGATGCTTTGGCAGGCGTGCAACAAATTACTGGGAATTTTTGGGTTATCTTGTGCCAAAGCCAGCAACAACTGTTTCACTTTTTGACGAGCTAAGTTAGCTTGAGAACCGCATAGGTTACAAGGAATGATGGGGTATGCCCTTTCTTTGGCATATTGCACAATATCAGTTTCTTGGCAATAGCTGAGAGGGCGGATCACAATGAGTGTTTTGTCATCGGTCAGAAGCTTGGGTGGCATTGCCCTCGTCTCTCCGTTGTACATCATAGACATGAGCAGCGTTTGAATAATATCATCTCGGTGATGCCCTAAAGCCACCTTATTAAACCCCTGCTCTCTTGCAAAGCCATAAATATTTCCCCGTCTGAGCCGAGAGCATAGACTGCAATAGGTCTGGCTTTCAGGAATTTTTTCAGTCACAATACTGTAGGTATCTCGTTTAAGTACAGTATAAGGGATATGGGCTGCCGTTAGATAGGCCTGAAGATGAGTATCTTCCCACCCCGGATGACCCTGATCAAGCGTGAGCGCATGAATGGTAAACAGGTTGCGTGAACGCACGCGTAAAATATTCAACAAACTCATCATAGTATAGGAATCTTTGCCCCCCGAAAGACACACCAACACCCTATCTCCCTTTTCAATCATATTAAAATCTAAAATGGCTTTTCGCGCGTAGTGTAAAAGTTTTTTCTCGGCTTTGGTGTTTAGACACAAAGGTATCATAGTTTCAGCGGGCGAACATAAGTCGTTCATATAACATACCACGAGAAAGTAAAGCCCCTATTTTACGCGTTTCTTGTTGGACTGGATACCAGCTTTCGCTGGTATGACACAGCCTGCCGCACAGCCCCACGGGCGCGCCGCGTCCCTGCAAGTAGAACATAGCCCGCCACTCCAGCCCCCACGGGTGGATGGTACTGGTTCGTAAAGATTCTAATTGATAATGGTATAAGTACGATAGGTGTATATCCTACACGTTATACGCCTATCAGATGGATGGGCGTAGTGCCTTTTTCCGTAGAGAACTGTTTCAGTGCAACATACAATACCTTTGAGTTGCGGCATCGCAGTAAATAAAAGGGGGGACAACCATGGTACCTTTATATAACGAAGCAGTACTTGATATCACTTATGATCGCGTTTCTCACCTATCAGCCTCCCCCTCCGGAACAGAAGTTATCCAATTGCTGCAAGACGCCAGCCACACTCTAAAACCTCACGGGCGCTTTGCGCTTTATGGCCCCAATACTCCCCACCATAACTTATGGAAAGCCAATACGCTAAAAGCCATCGGAAAAGACAGCGGTTTAGAATTACAAGAAGACTATTGTTTGCCAGATAATACCCGGCTATTGGTATGGGAAAAAGCAGCGGCCTAATACCCCAGAAAGGTACGTCTCGCCCCTGTGCTTTACAAAGCTTTTAAGGCCTGTTCAGCCTCTTGTCTGCGCCCTTCATCTGCGATTATATGATTGTCCCGGACAGGTGCGCTCAACACGGCGGTCAGATATCGTCGTGCCTTCATTTTGTCACCCTGCACTTTCCAGTAGTCACCATAAAAATAATTGGCCTCTATTCCGGTTGGGTTTAAAATTAACCCCCTTTCCAGATGCTTCATGGCTTCTTTGTTATCTTTAAAACTAATGGGCCAGCCAGGCGCTTTATAATAAAGGGCACCCAAAATAACATGCGCCAACCCTTGCTCCGCGGTTTCATCTAGCGCAATAGACTGCTCTAAATATCCCTTGGCCTCTTCCAAAACTTTTACCGCCCCCAATCCCCCTTTTAAATTCGCATAAGTGCTTAACACAGTACCCCGCCAGGCCAACAGGCTGGGATTGTTTGGGTTTTGCTTCATTTCCGTGTCTAAATAATCGTTTAAGGCCTCAAAAGCCAATATTTGCTGACTTTTATCGGTTTTGTATTTCAAAACCGCCCAATCTTGTCTCGCTTTTTCAACAGATGACCAATTTTCTTCTGCACTGACTCGTGCGGCTTGAAAACAATTTAAAATAAAAGCGACCAACAACATAGAAACAGCATGACGGAAAGGTAAACGCATTATCTATCCTCTTTACTACACATAAAACCATAGTGGCATAAAAAAAACCACCGCCGCAAGCCCTTTCGGTGGTGCGATGCACCGAAATTTTGCTTTTTTAACGAACTCTGCCCTATAATGTCCTCAATCAGCAGTTTATGATAAAGAAAGATGACTAACAAAGTTGCCGCCTTCTTCCGTCGTCACTATGCTCCTAAGCCCTCTTTGGTTACAGAGCCCCCCTACAACAGCGTAGCCAAGAAATGCCTACGGCTCCTCTACTATGCTTTTTGTATGGCGGTTGGCATAATAGCACTCTGGGGCTTAAAAGTCTTGCTCACTCTCATTTTGGCCAAAATACTTTTGGCCACCTACGCCAGTCATCCAGCTTGGGTTGGCCCCCTGTCTGAAACCATCATGGGATTATTAACCTGGGGGAAATTAGCAGGCACTCTACTGGGAATATTATTTCTGGGCCCCCTGCTGTTCGATAAATCCGCTTGGCTGTTTAAATTAATGCCCCCCAAAGAAAGCTATAATATTCTAGATTTTTTTCGAGATTTAAAAAGCACTACCATCACTCTTTCACAAAAGATAAAAGGCATCTTTGTGAAAAAGCCAACACAAGAGCAAAATAAAGCGTTACCTCTACCCAATAGCCCCACATACCCACCCAGCCTACTCACCTCTTCCCTGCCCCTAAATCAAACCCCAAACAATCCCACCCAAAATTCATGGATGAACCGAAAAAATACGACAACAAAACGGATAGGCGCTCCGCCCTGACAGCAACGCCCGAAGATACCCCGGTACTAAAACGCCATCGCTTAGGCTTGATGATATTTTTAACCACCCTGGCGTTTGGCATCACCGTTGGGCTTTGTCTTGGCCTTATCCCAATTATTTGGGCCTTATCGCCCCTATTGGCCATTTTGTTCTCCGTGTTTACTACCCTCTTGGCAGTCTTTATCTTTATGAAAATAGCCCATACCTTAAAAGTATGGCCAGCCAAAAATGAAGACAGACAAATGGAAAAAAAAGGTTTTCATCAAAAACACTCTTTTAAAAAATTTTTTTCAGGACACACAAAATCTAAAAAAGACACCGAATTAAGAGAAGTTGGATACAACAAAGACACTTTTCACGACACCCCCTCTTCCCGAAAAAAATTTAATGGACAACATATTTATTTTCAGTTATCCAACATACATATAGAGCTTCAGTTGTTTTTTTTAGATCTCTATCGCTTTATCTTTCGTAAAAAATCTACCGAAGAGGAACCCCAAGGAGACACCGAACGCAAAGTCTTGCCCGCCAACGAACAAAAGCTCAACCATGCAACCACCATCATAAACTATCGTGTGGCCTCCTTGAGCACTAGGAGTTCGTTAGTTGACAAACTTTCTTCTATCAAACAAAATTATCACGACTGGCGACACCCCATCAATCATCATAGAAATCATCGCCTGTTACGCGATGTTATTTTATACTTAGACCCTAACCATGAAACGGTTAGAGCTTACCGGCATGATATGAAAAAAATATACTTATACAAACGCCTATTGCACGGCTGCCACTCCTTGATGTCAACCATTATTTCATACCTAGATCCCTACCATCAATTCTGTACACCCTATAAAAACACAATAAAAAAACTGACCTCAGAAGGGTTTATTCTCTTAATGAACAAAATTATTTCCATTTTTGGGGAGGGAACGGGCGAAGGCGCCCGTGAGCTAAAGAAAGCTTGGTTCGAATATCAGCAAAGCGCCAAAATAGAGATCACTCCCCCACCAGGCGTGCTCTTTGCCAGAACACGCCTAAACCCAACAAAACAACCTGCTTTAACAAAAACGCCCCCAGAAGCCCCCATCCCTCCCGCCTTCGCTGCTTTCCCGAAACTCACCCATTCAGAAAACGCCCAATAAGCCGATATGCTCCTCGGAAGTAACACTGGAGCATTGACCATGGGCCAAACACCAGACAATGAGCAAAATACCTCAAATCGACTAAAGGCCGTTGCCTTGCTATTGACGGCTGCATCCACCCTATCGTCTGCCTTAAGTAACTTCATTCACTTAATCACCAATTTCAGTAACCTCAAGGGCGGCATTGGATTGCCTATTTTTACCCTAATCATGGATTTCCCTATTTTCATTTACTGCCAATATGTCACCTGGCGTGAATATGCCAAGATGAAAAATGCGACACCAGAGGCACAACAGAATAAAAAAATAGCCTTTTGGATAGGCATTGCCGAAGGTATTGGACTAACTGCTCTGAGCATTGGCGATTTTAGCACCATTTTTTGGCCCGTGGCTTTCACAATAGCAGGCCCCATTCTAACGATACTGGCATTTTCTATTTTTGCCGGCTTGGCATTAAGAGATTTAGCAATACAAATTAAACAATATCGGAATCCGGAGCTTGGTCAACTAACTGAAAAAGAAAGAAAAATGCAGCGCATTCAAATGCTGTGGAAACTGCTCTCTATCATTGGATGCTTGGGGGTTGTTGCCGTCATCGGGAGCCTCATAGGCACACCCATAGGCCTTCCTGTTATTGCGGGATTGATGTTGGGGTTTGGACTGCTTCGAGTCGTATCGAGCCTAAGTACCCCCGTTAAAATAAAACATCAAATTTCTGTTTCTTCGGAAAAATCAGAAGAAAAAGACAATACTTTAGCCCCCTCACCCAGCCAAAAACCCTTATTGTCCAACAAAGCAAAACCTAAGCAAGACAATCTGCTCTAGCGAACTGCCGGACACGATGCTCTCCGAACAATTGCCTCCCCTAAGCCCACCCCTAACAAAAAAACAGATTAACAAAGGGTAAAATACATACCCCCTCGCTGGCCATCCCAGCCATGTATCCGCATATATGATATCATGTGGGCATTAGAGCGAATAACCTCTTTGAGGACACATGGCCTCCTTCTTCAAAAAACATCACGATACCCTCAATACTTGGGGCTTCTGGGCCGTGGTGGGCCTATTGGGCATTGGTAGCGGACTCATCGCCAGCTTAATGTTCTCCGGTTTTGCCGCTGTGATAGGCGGAATTTTAGGGGCTCTATTGGGCTTCTGGCTGGGTAGCCTGCTGTTCACAGGCACCCTAAAATGGCTCAACAAACAGAACAAAACCGCTGAGTGGCCTGATAACTATGCCTATACACTCGATCCAGTTAAAAAACGCTATCACCAATGGACTCGATTGGCTCATGCGAGTTACACAGTGGCCAAAAAAATGGTATTTGATCCAGGTTTTAAAAACGAGAAGTCACCCGACTCAGAAGAAGGGAAATTGGAAGAGGAAGAAGACAATCCTCTCGAAAAACCCAAAAGTCGACATCAGTATATTGATGATGGCTTTTGGAACAGTTATTACCGACAACTCCGAGAAATTTGGGCTTACACTTCTTGTTTGATAATCAATGCTTTTAAAGGAAAAGACGAGGGATGCTCAAAAAAAGAAAAAGAGGAAAAAGAAAAAACAGAGGAAACAGAGTCTACAACTCGTCCCCTATACCTCTCCGATCGCCGCCCCTCCCCCCCAAAAATCGTTTCCCCCGCAGTCACCCGGGTGAAACAGAAATACAGTTCTTTAAAATACTCCAAAGAAAATTAGAATTGGGAAGCCAAAACAGCCCCTTCCCGAATAGCCCGTCGAGCATCCAACTCTTCCGCCACATGGGCACCTCCTATGCAATACAGAGTGGCTGACAGGGCACTCTGTTTTAGGGTTTGGTACAGACTCCTATGGGATATTTGACCCGCGCACAGTACCAAGGTATCGAATGGAACTTGTATTATTTTGTGTTGGTATTCGATGATAATAGCTGTTTTTTCAATCGCAATATAACGCACCCCTGACATCACGTGGGTATCTTGATGTTGCAGATGCAATCGATGGATCCAACCTGTTGTTTTTCCCAACGACGCCCCAATTTTACGATTTCCACGTTGCAAAAACGTAATATGACGTTTTTTCTGGGCATATTGCGGGGCCATAATACCCCCCGGATGCTGCTGATGCATGTCTATCCCCCACGCCAATGCAAAAGCTTCTGGACGCTCATCAACACCCAAGAGTTTTGTGGCCACATCCACCGCAATACCTCCCGTCCCTATAATCACCACGCGCTCCCCTACCCTGTCTGGGGTCAAAATGGCATCTTTGTAATGCATGGCGTGATGAATGCCTGGAATATCCGGCACCCTGGCTTGTACCCCGGTGGCTACCACCACATGCTGAAATCCACCCCCTGTAAGCTTATCCACACTGGCCGTTTCTCCCAACCGTTGCACCACCCCCGTCTCTTGTAACATCGTTCTAAAATATCGCAACGTTTCCCGAAACTCTTCTTTTCCGGGAATTTTTTCAGCCAAATCAAACTGTCCCCCTATGTGGGGCAATGACTCCCACAAAGTAACATGATGCCCTCGCCCAGCTGCGACTGTGGCCACAGACAGGCCCGCCGGCCCCGCCCCTACCACTGCAATGTTTTGGGGATGGGGGGTTGGGGTATATACCAGTTCAGTTTCATAGCAGGCTTGGGGGTTGACTAAACAGGTGGCACGCTTTTTCTGAAATACCAAATCAAGACAAGCTTGGTTGCAAGCGATACAGGTGTTGATACGTTCTGAGGTGTGTGAGAAGGCTTTTTGGACGAACGCGGGATCGGCCAAGAAGGGGCGCGCCATAGAGATGAGATCAGCCGAGCCATTCTGAAGAAGGCTTTCTGCCATTTCAGGGGTATTGATGCGGTTAGAGAGGATGAGGGGAATGGAGAGGTAAGGTTTCAGCTTTTGGGCGATGGGGGCAAAGAACGCACGAGGAACTTGGGTGGCGATGGTGGGTATTTTTGCTTCATGCCAGCCAAACCCAGTACTGAGGAGGGTAACGCCATTGGCGGCCAATAGGGTGGCGGCCAAAACAACTTCTTCCCAGCTGAGGCCTTCTGGTATTAAATCGAGGAGGGAGAGTCGAAAAATGAGGATAAAGTCCTTACCCACGGCCTGGCGGACCGCGCGTACGACTTCTAAGGGGAATCGGAGTCGGTTTTCAAAGTTTCCGCCCCATTCGTCGGTTCGATGGTTGGTGTGGGGGGTAAGGAATTGGTTAAGGAGGTATCCTTCTGAGCCCATGAGTTCGACGCCGTTGTAGCCAGCAAGGCGAGCCTGGGTGGCAGCGTGGGCGAAATCTTGAAGGGTATTATGTATGAGGGTATGGCTCATAGCGGTTGGGGTAAAGGGGGTGATTGGAGAGCGGAGTGGGCTGGGAGCCACGGAGAAAGGGTGGTAGGCGTATCTTCCTGCATGGAGGAGTTGGCAGACGATGGGGGAGCCAGCGGCTTTGACACGGGCAGTAAGTTTTTGGTGGCGTTTTGTTTCTGAATGGGTGGTGAGTTTAGCGGCAAAGGGATAGAGCCAACCCCTGCGGTTGGGAGCGATACCGCCGGTGATGATGAGGCCGACGCCGCCGTGGGCACGTGCTTCAAAAAAAGTGGTGAGTCGTTCGAGGGTATGATCTTCTTCGAGTCCGGTATGCATGGAGCCCATGATGACGCGATTTTTGAGGGTAAGAAAGCCGAGGTTGAGAGGTTGGGCGAGGTGGGGGAAGGGGTGCAAGGGGGTACTCCATCCGTGGTATGATATGGGGATACGATAGCATATTGAGAGGAAGTTTAGATGGGTAATATATTTCCTGCTTTCATTACTGGTTTTGCGTTAGCGGGTGGGCTAATCACGGTGATTGGGGCGCAGAATGCTTACGTACTACGGTATGGTATTTTGCGACAGCACGTGTGGCTAATTGTGTTAACTTGCTGGTTATCAGATGTTTTTCTCATGAGTTTGGGGGTATTTTCACTAGATACCCTTACCCATCGTCTGCCGGTGGCCGTGCCTATTTTATCGTGGGGTGGGTTTGCTTTTTTGAGCCTGTATGGTCTATTTGCCTTTTGGTCTGCGTGGAAAGGCAATAAAGGCTGGGAGGATTTAAATGCCTCTGTGGATAGGCAGAATGTCTGGAAAGTGTGGGGGGTATTGCTGGCCATTACTTATTTAAATCCGCATGTATATATTGATACGGTACTTCTTATTGGCAGTGTGGGAGCGTTGTATGATCGTTTAGAAAGTTGGTATTTCTTGGTGGGTGCTTGTGCTGCCTCTTTGTTGTGGTTTTTGGGGTTAGGTTTTGGGGCACGGTTATTACGGCCTGTGTTTCAAAAGCCGATTGCCTGGCGCGTTTTGGACACTTTGATTGGGTTGATGATGTGGGGGGTAGCCATCACACTCATATTGCCCTTTGTCATGAAGGCCCCTGTGATACAACGGGCGGATTATGCGCCACCCCCGTATACGGTGACGGATACGGCGCTTACTTTTTGGCTGGAAGAAGCGGAAACGCGGGTAAGTTCTCAACTGCGTTTTAAGCGCACGGAGGTACCGGATGGGGCGTGGGTGTTATCGGGTAAAGGGCTTGTATTAGATCACATTGAGTTTGTTGGTTCTGACCAACCGGTCCATTATACCCAGACCTCAGAGGGGTTGGTACTCACTGATTTACCGCCTGAAGGGGTATTGTCCATTCAAAATCGGATTTTTCCGATTCAAAATCAGAGTTGCAAGGGGTTGTATAAAACGGGAGGATTATTGTCTTCTCATTGTGAAGCGGAGGGGTTTCGGCAGATTACTTTTTATCCTGACAGGCCGGATGTTCGGGCGCGGTTCCAAGTTGAGATCATTGCCAACAAAGCTATTTATCCTACTTTATTGTCAAATGGCAATTTGATGCACTGCACTGATGTGGATAATACGCATCAGCGGTGTGTATGGCATGATCCGTATCCAAAGCCCAGTTATTTGTTTGCTTTGGTGGCGGGGGCCTTAGGGGGTGAGCAGGGGGTTCATATCCGGCAAGATGGGAAAGCCATTCCCGTTAAGGTGATGATTGAAAGCACCCTATCTTTA
>JAHFQG010000028.1 GCA_023266415.1 Francisellaceae bacterium
TGAATTTTTTGCCGATTGTGGCGCGATTGAACGGGTTCATATCGCCACCGATCGTCAAACCAACCGCTCCAAAGGCTACGGATTTGTCACATTCGATACCACAGACGCAGCTAATAAAGCTGTCAAACTTAATGGTACGGAAATGAGCGGTAGAGCCCTTCGGGTTGACTTGGCTCGTGAAAATGATACCAGCGGCAGCGGCGGTGGAGGCTACAGCGGCGGGCGCAGTGGCGGTGGCGATTATCGCTAGTCACGCATTGCCCTGACTCTGAACTTCTGATTCTTCCCAGTGGGGAAGGGTCAGAAGTGTCCTGTTGGTCTTAAAGGTCCTATAATAAAAAAAACATCCCTTTTCATTGAGAAAATATGGACTGGCTCATTCCTCTGATTACCTTAACCGCCTTAGAAATCGTTTTGGGGCTGGATAACGTTATTTTCTTGTCAATACTAGTTAGTAGACTACCTAGTAAAAACCAGCAAAGCGCCCGACAACTGGGCTTGTTTTTTGCCATGTTCACTCGTATCGCCCTCCTGTTATCCCTCGCTTGGGTCAGCCATTTAACAGCACCTTTCATTCGCTTATTTGATTATGCCCTAACAGGGCGGCAACTGATTCTGGTTCTGGGCGGCCTATTCCTCATCGCAAAAAGTACCCACGAAATTCATCAGGCCTTTGAAAAAGCCATCGCCAATAAACTCAAAAAACCCAGAACTTATAAAGCAGTCTTCTGGACCGTGGTCTTGCAAATCGCTATCCTCGATATCGTTTTTTCATTCGATTCTGTGATCACCGCCGTGGGTATGGTTAACCAAATCTCCATCATGGTTTCTGCCATTGTTTTATCTGTGTTTGTGATGCTCTTCGCTGCCAAAACAGTGGGAAATTTTATTGAAAAATACCCAACTTTGAAAATGTTGGCCTTAAGCTTTCTAATACTCATTGGGGTGGCCCTCTTGGCCGATGGATTTGGCCTCCATATCCCCCGACAGTACCTTTATTTTGCCATGAGTTTCTCTGTGTTCGTCGAATTCTTAAATATCAAAATACGAGGCAAAAAATAACAAGGGTGAGTTGTGAAAAAACTGGCTGCGTGCGCCCTATTGTTTTTCTGGCCCATATCCGCTTTATGCGCACTGGCCAGTACCTTCGAAACCCCAGAATACTGGGGAAGCGGCGGGCTAGATCTCATCCATGCCTCAGATGCCTACGCCAAAGGATATACGGGCGATAATGTGTTAGTCGCTGTGATGGATTCAGGCATTGCGGCCAACCATGAAAAATTTAAATACAAACTTTACCCTGGATATGATATAATCACCGGAAAATCAGTTCGTACCGACGACTCAGATGGCCATGGTACCCACGTTTCCGGCATTATCGCTGCCCAAAAAACGGGCAAGGGTATGCATGGGGTGGCTTATAATGCCGATTTGTTACCTATTCGTATATTAACCCACGAAGAAGATATCTCCTTCGATAGGCACCTCAATAATGCCATTCGACACAGCATTAAGAAAGGCGCTAGAATTAATAACAACAGCTGGGGTTATGTCAATTTTAGTGATGATGGTTTCACCTATTATAGCACCCCTCTCGGCGACATTACCCGAGAAGACATTGAAAACGAATGTCCTCTACAAATAGCAGCTTTCCAAGAAGCCACCCTTATCCATGATCAGATTTTTGTATTTGCCGCTGGTAACCTCCAAAATACCACCCAATATCAAGAAAATCCAGGCATTATGGCCATGCTGCCTGCAGAATTTCCAGAATTTAAAGGCCGTTGGCTCGCCGTGGTGAATGTTGACCACGAAGGACTTATCCACGACGGATCCCACCATTGTGGAGAAGCCGCTGCTTGGTGCCTGGCTGCCCCTGGCGTGGACATTCTTTCTACCATTCCCAATGGATATGCCCAATATACAGGAACGTCCATGGCAACGCCCCACGTTTCCGGCGGATTGGCCCTGCTGGCCGAAGCTTTTCCCAACTTGTCGGGCGAAAAATTGGTGCGACGCCTCCTCAAAACCGCCGATAAAACAGGCCATTTTTCGGATGCAAGTATCTATGGGCAAGGACTCCTTCAGCTCGATCAAGCCACTAAACCCATTGGCCGTATCCGATACCCCAAATCTAACTTCGTAGAGGGTGACAGCGAGCCTTTTCAAGGCGTCATTCAAGATAGCCACCTCTTGTCTCTCTCGTCCCTATTCCATCAACGAACCGTGCTGGTATTAGATAGTTTTGATCTGGCTCCCTTCCAAACTTCCCTCGATACCCTATCCGAAAAACCTGTCTATACATCGCCTCTGGCTCAATGGGCTACGCCCCACCATACCGGTTATGCCACCCAAGCTCTCCACACGCTCTCTGTTCATACGTCTGCCGAAACACTCAACGCCCTCCATTGGTCTCACCAAAAAATACCTTTTTATTGGCACTATGAAGCAGAACCACGCCACACCCATTTCCAAGAAACATTTTTACCCTATGCCCCCGAAGGCCAATTTTCCCACACCGTGGGGTACCGGGCTGAAAATGTGCCCCTTACTTGGCAAGTGTCTCAAACCACCCTTTCCCAACCGCTCAACCCAGGGGCAACGGTGGCGTATCAACTCTTTTCTACCCAACCACGGAAAATTACCCTAAAAACCGGGGTGTTTCTGGAAAATAAACAATTATTTGGCCTCACCAGTAATAACCCACTCCTCACCTTGTCCCAAACACCTACTTTCTGGCAAGGTTTCCAGATTCAAAAGACCAAAGAACATCTGTCCGGAACTTTTGATTTGCACTATGGTCAAAGTGCCGTCAAAACTGCCCCTAACAGTACCCTCCAATTTCCTAAAACCCTCCACAGCTACGCTTGGCAAGCAACCCTTCAACAAGACTCCGGTAAGCACCAATGGCGCTTATGGATGCAAAAACCCATTACTTTTATAGCCCTACCTGTCCGAGCCTTTTGGCCCGTCAGCGTCAATGCCGATGGCAGTGTGAATATTGAAGTGGAAGATCGCTTATTAGTGGTGCCTCACCCTCCCCAGTGGTTTGGCGCCTCTCACACCTATACTTGGACCAAAGCCCTCTCTACCCACCTACAAGGCGAGAAACAATGGGGGACCCATATGGGATATTGGGTGGGGGTTAAAACACGGTATACCTTTTAACAACAAACGTCATTGTGGTTGTGTGCTCCAATGTCCCTCTGGAGTTCCATCTTCGTCAGCGGCATTCGGGTTATAAGTGGCCGGAGGTTCTTGCTTGTTCGCATTCCAAGAAGCGTCTGGCATAGAACTAAAATAAGGTAGCAATAAGAGACCTATCCCCAATAACATCATAAAGACCGGGGTGAACAAAGGTGTCAGCTTAGGGCTTTGTAAATGGATGCGAAATTGCATAATAGAACCAAGACACAACGACGCTCCCACGACATAAGAGGCCCAATGCATTAACATCGTAAGAGAGGATACCGGTTGATACAAGTTGTTAGCAGCATCACTAATTGAGGCATCGGCTAATACGAGGGAAGGGAGTAATAATAAGGGGAACAAGACTCGGGATATCATGAAAGTTTCTCCAGCTCAATGTATAGACAGAGATTGGGCGGCTAATAGCCTTCAACACGCATATTCACACGAAAAACAAAACTCTATAGGATTAAGTGTAAATGAAAATGACGATTTTAGGATACCTTTTCATCGGATTTTTGCTCCCTACCTCCCTGTTGGCATCTGAAAACGCCTATCGACAGGCCAAACAGCAGGCTTTGGTCATTTATCAGGCCAATCCGAAAACCTTCTATTGTGAACGGTCTTTCGATAAAGCTGGCCGTTTAAAAGGCGTGGAAGGTGAATTTTTAAAAGAAGGAGCTGCCAAAATTCAGTGGGAACACATCATGCCGGCCAAACAATTTGGTGGTCATTTGGCCTGCTGGCAGCGGACCTTGTGTCGCGACCGACACGGCAATCCCTTTAAAGGACGAAAATGCTGTCAGTTAACAAACCCATCCTTTCAAACCATGGAAGCTGATTTACATAATCTGGTCCCCATCTTACCCAAATTAAACCATCTGCGCTCTCACTACGCCTTCCAAGAAAAACCCTCCGGCCAACAACCAATGGCCAGCTGTCCTTTTTTTGTGGATAAAAAACGCCATACCGTATCAGTCGATCCCAAATGGCGTGGGTTTATCGCCCGAGCTTACCTTTATATGCATGCTACCTATGGCATTCCCCTTTCAAAAGAAGAACAGGTACAATATGAACGATGGCATCGAGAAAATCCACCCGATGCGTGGGAAATCAAACGACATGCCCTCATCACCTCGAGGCAAAAAACCATTAACCCTTATATAGCAGGATATTTATGGAACTAACTCAATCCGTTGTACTCGCTCTGGTGCAAGGCCTCACTGAATTTCTGCCCGTCTCCAGTTCGGCGCATCTTATTTTGGTGCCATTTTTTGCCCATTGGCCAGATCAAGGTCTGGTATTTGATATTTTGTTGCACCTGGGTACCCTTCTGGCAGTGATTTTATATTTTCGACGAGATATTCTCCAAATGATATCCCAAAAGACCCCTCTCTTATGGCAATTAATGGTGGCGACCATCCCCATTTGTGTGGTGGGATTTTTTTTACCAGGGGCGATTGCTCAACATTTGCGTAGCCCTTGGATCATTGCCATCGCTTCTATTTTCTTTGGATTACTTTTGTGGCGCGGAGACAAAAGCTGGCACAATCGCCACACTTTAACCCATATTACCTACAAGCAAGCATGGATGATTGGGATATGGCAAGCCTTGGCCATTATTCCCGGTACCTCGCGATCTGGCATTACGATGACAGGAGCTCGTTGGTTGGGGTTTGATCGCGTGAGTGCTACCCGTTTCTCGTTTTTATTGTCCATTCCCACCATCAGTTTGGCGGTACTCAGTACGTTCAAAGACGGGTTTCCCAAGCAAGAAGGCTTGGATTGGCCTATTATGGGCGTAGGGCTTTTGGTGTCTTTTACCACCGCCTATGCCTGTATTCATATATTTATGCAGTGGGTGAACCGTATTGGGTTCTTGCCATTTATGATTTATCGAGTGTTGTTGGGGATGGCAATACTTTGTTTGATGGTTTACTAAAATCAAGACAGGGTATCTCTTACAAAGTCTTTAACGGCCGTCCTTCTACTTCCTCAATCAAACGCTTAATGTCTTCGGTTTGTGCATCAATTTGTAGCGCTACTTTTGAATTTTTAGACACTTTTTGCTTGGCAGAGTTTAATTGGTGTAAGGCGCCTCGGTTGTCTCCGACGGACATCAAATAACGGGCTTGCGTTAAGTGCATTTGGGTATTATCAGGTAAAATGGAATAGGCCTTAGATAACATTTCTAAGGTTTCAGGTGTTTCGCCATAGCGTAATTGATATTGTCGCAACGATTGAATGGCTGTTTTGGCTTTTTTCTGATTCAATAACCATTCATTATATTGTAATATCAGCGCCAAATCCGATGGATGTCGGGTGCGCACTCGACTTAGAAATCTAAAGGCTTGGGAGGTTTGACCTGCATCATACAAACTTTGAGCATAAGCCGCTTGTATGAGTAGCTCTTGGGGTAACTGATTTTTTAATTTTTCTAAAAATGAGAGCGCAATTTTCGGTGCTCCCCATTTTAATTCTGAAACGCTGCGTCCATACTCCGCAGCAATATATTCTGGCCCAACCGGATTTTTTTTGCGCATGTGGTTAAAATACGTGGCGGCTTCTTGTCGGTCAGAAAAATTTTCGGCTCGGATTTTGGCTTGTATCAGTAAGAAAGTTAAATTGGATGGGGAGGGCTGTAAAGGCCATTGATTGGCTCTGGCGCGACTGTCTGCAATCCGAGCGGTGGTCAGCGGGTGGGTTTGCAGATATTCTGGCATTTGCTGTCCATAATATTGGGTTTTTTTCCATAATTTCTCAAAAAAACGGGGCATGGCATCGGGATCAAACCCAGCTTCATGTAACAGCTGAATACCAATGCGGTCGGCCTCTTTTTCATTATCCCGTGAAAAATTGAGCATCGACTGTTGCTGATTGGCCATAGTGGCCATTAACGCCCCTGAACCAGCGTCCATATTTTGGGTGGCCAAAATGATGGAAGCAATAGCGCCCGCAATGGTCGATAATTGCACTTGTTCGGCATGGGCATAGAGACGGGAAATATGGTGTTGACTTACGTGGGCGGATTCGTGAGCAAGTACGGAAGCTAACTCATCTTCGTCCTGTGCTGCCAAAATTAACCCCGTATTCACACCAATAAACCCCCCGGGCAACGCAAAAGCATTGATAGACATATCGTTGACCGCAAAAAAATAAAAGGGGAATTGACTGTCAGTATTCTGGGCGGTGAGTCGATTGCCCAACGATTGCAAATAATTTTGAACGGCCCGATCGGGTAAAATGTCCAGATTTTGCCGAATTTGGTGCATAATGGTTTCACCCAAACGGCGTTCTTGTCGGGCGGTGAGCACAGCTTCGCTGGGATCGCCCAAATCGGGTAGAGCAGTGGTTTGTTCACTTGAAACTTGGAATGTTAACAAACACAAAAATAAGCCGAAGTACCAAGAACGTTTCATGCGAAACCTACAAAAGCGGCAAGGTGTCCTTTAAGAATAACATACAAAGAGGGTATACTATGAAAAGCGACTGTTTTTTAGATTGTGCGGGGCTTGCCTGTCCTTTACCGATTTTGAAGGCTAAAAAGGCCTTACAAATCTTAAAACCAGGTCAAATACTGACAGTGGTGGCAACGGATGAAGGGGCAGAGGCCGATTTTAAAGCGTTTTGCTTACAAACGGGGCATATTTTGAAAAAAATAGATCATGAGGCACATCAATGGATGATTTGGATCCAACATCGAGAGGAAACGTTATGAAAGCGGTAGTCATGCGATGGGTAGCTCGCTACTTATCCAGCGATGAAGCGGTTGCCCTGCTGGTTTGGTTGGTGATAGGATTCACGTTAGTTGCCCAACTCGGACATTTTTTAGCACCTTTATTGGCCAGCATTGTCTTGGCTTATTTATTGCACGGCATTATTCGAAAATGTCAGCCTTATATGGGGTATTGGCCGGCTTTGATAGGCATTTATACCCTCTTTCTGGGCGTGTTTTTTGGGGGATTGTTCTTTTTAACCCCTATTTTGGGTCAACAATTGGCTAATTTGCTGGCCCAACTCCCAAAAATGGGGGGGCGGGTAGAAGAGCTGATCATGCGTTTGCCAGCAGACTACCGAGTCTATTTGGGAGTTGACCATGTTCAAACCTTGGTAGAAAGCTTCTGGGGAGATTTGCGCTCGTTGGGGAAAACCGCGTTGAGTATGTCGCTGGCCAGTATCCCTGGGCTCATTACGTGTGTGTTATACCTCATTTTAATTCCGCTCATGGTGTTCTTTTTTCTGAAAGATTACCCCATTATGTTACGTTATATGGAGCGTTTTGTTCCCCAAAAACACACTGCTTTGACCAAAATTTGGCAAGAGGTCGATCTGCAATTGGGCCATTACATTCGAGGTAAATTTATAGAAGCATTGTTTGTGGGAGTGGCTACATATATTGGGTTTTGGGTGTTTCAATTACAATATTCAGTTCTATTGGCATTTTTGGTGGGCATAGCCGTGTTTGTCCCGTATGTGGGAGCAGTATTGGTTACCGTGCCGGTAGTGATTGTAGCTCTGTTTCAGTGGGGCGTGAACCATACCTTTGTAGAAGCTATGGTAGTGTTTGGTATTATTCAGCAGCTGGATACCAGTGTGGTGGTGCCTCTATTGTTCGCTGAGGCGGTGAGCTTACATCCGATTATCATTGTGATGGCCATTTTGGGCTTTGGAAGTTTGTGGGGCTTATGGGGTATGTTTTTTGCCATTCCCTTAGCGGTTTTTTGTCGTGCGGTGCTAGACGCGTGGCCCAGATCTGTTTAGTTTTAAAAACTTAAAATTCCTGTGCAAGTGGAAAATTATGCTACAATGCCCCAAAATACGAGGGGAATAGACCATGTTAGGGGCTTTAAATCGCCTGATAGGCGGTATTTTACTGGTGGCAGGTACGTGTATTGGTGCAGGCATGTTGGGGTTTCCAGTCACCACGGCGGCTGGGGGCTTTGTGGCCAGCAGTTATTTTTTTATGGGTGTTTGGGTGCTCATGACCTTCACCGCCTTTCTCATGCTGGAAGTAACCCTCTATTTTAAAAATGACACCAACCTTATTTCTATGGCGAAATATACCTTGGGGAAAAAGGGGGCCTATGTTGCTTGGATCGTCTATGTTTTCTTCTTTTATGCCCTAATGACAGCCTATACCTCAGGTGGAGCCAGTATTTTCACCGATATACTGTCTCAAATCGGATTTCCATTAACCGAAATAGAAGGCACTCTGCTGTTTTTGTTCACCTTCTCCAGTATCTTATGGATGGGCCATCACGTCACCGACTGGGTTAATCGATTTTTTATGATGGGCCTGTTAGCAGCCTATGGGGCATTATTGGGGCTAGCTGTGCCTGCTGTGAACCCGGCCCACTTGGCTTCTGGTGACAGCCGTTATTTATGGGCCTCCGTTCCTTTATTGGTCACCGCTTTTGGGTTTCATTTGCTTATTCCATCTCTCAAAACATACCTAAAACAAGATATCCTATCTTTACGATTGTCAATTGGGTTAGGAAGCTTATTATCACTGTTGGTTTATTTGATCTGGGAGTATGTCATTTTAGGGCTCATTCCCCAAGATGCTCTTATTGCCATGGCGAAAGGCGGACAACCTGTCACCCATCTTACCACGGCACTCCAAAGCGGGCTCCACAAACCCTGGATTGCCCTCAGTGTCCAATTTTTTGGTCTCTTTGCGCTGTTATCGTCCTTTATCGGTGTCGCCTGGGCAATTTTTGACTTTTTTGCCGATGGGTTGCATATCCCTAAATATGGTAAAGGAAAGGCGTTACTGATGCTGTTGACACTGGGGGTGCCTGCCTTTTTATCGATTTTACACCCCCAAGGATTTTTAAGCGCTCTCCATTATGCTGGAGTATTTGCGGCCATTTTGCTTATTGGCTTTCCGGCTGTGATGGCTTGGAGTATCCGCCAAAAAAGCATTTCATCCGCACCTTACCGGGTAATCGGGGGTACCCCTGCGTTGGTTTTGGCTATTGTTTGTGGGGTGGGGGTGATTATATTAGAAGGATTTTCGAAGTTTCAGACTAGCCAGACCGATATTTCGCAGGTACAATAACGCCACTTGTGGGGCTTGGCCAAAGGAATGTTGGATTGAAACAGTCTGTGGTGGTAGTGGGTGCGGCCGCGGTTGATATTTTAGGGGCACCAGAGTCCCATACCCTTATCCATAAAGATGCGGTTCCTGGTCGAGTGCATTTGGCTTTGGGGGGAGTTGCCCGTAATATTGCTGAAAACCTGGCCAGACTTGGTGTGTCAACTGAATTAATTTCTGCTTTAGGTGATGATTTTTTTGGTGCCCTCATTCGCGAACAAGCCAATGAACTGGGTATAAGCTTGGCTTCCTGTTTAGAATACCCCAACGAGCGTTCTGCCACCTTCATTGCTATCAATGAAATGGATGGTGATTTGGCCCTGGCCATTGCTGATATGGGTATCATTGAACGTATTACGCCCGCTGATTTAGACAACCATGCTACTTTGCTTAATAATGCCACAGCAATTGTACTGGAAACTGATTTATCCCAAGACATTATCGAATATTTGGCTATCCAATATCGCCATATCCCTTTATTTGGAGATCCGGTCTCTGTGGCCAAAGCAGGGCGATTAACCAACGTTATTTCTCATTTTCATACCTTAAAACCCAACCAGTATGAGGCAGAGTATTTAAGTGGAACTTTTATTCGAGATCAGGCCAGTTTAGATGCCGCCCTCGACTACTTTTTAAACCAAAATGTTCAACAAGTCTTTATTACCCTGGGAAAACATGGGGTATATTATGGGAATACCCTCGAAAGAGGCTTTATGCTTGCCCCACCCGTCACTCCCATTAATACTTTGGGGGCAGGAGATGCCTTTTTAGCCGCCTGTGTTGAAGGATTTTTGCAAAAACGATCCCTGGTTGAAACCACCCATCGTGCCCAGCTGGCTGCTTATTGGACCTTACAAGGCCTACATACTGTTAATCCTACTTTATCATCCAACCGTATTGGTGCACTGCAAATAGAAATGCCCCCCCATATTTTATCTGAGGTTCCCTATCTTTAATTCTATAACAAGGTAATCAAATGACTTTTAATATAGTGCGAGCAGCCATTGGACTTTGCGTGATTATAGGGGTCGCAGTTGTGTGCTCGAAAGATCGAGCTTCCATTAATTGGCGCTTGGTGGGATCTGGGTTGTTGTTACAGTTAATCTTGGGCTATATGATGCTTACTGTCCCTTGGATGTTCGATGGGCTCCAAGTCATTGGACGAGGGTTTTCTGCCCTATTAAGCTTCGCTGGTAAAGGGGGGCAGTTTGTGTTTGGGGGACTGGGGCGCAACAGTTTTATCGATCCCCTAGCCAATCACCAAATGGGCTTTATTTTTGCCTTCCAAGTCTTTCCCACCATTATCTTTTATTCTGCGTTAACCGCTGCCTTATATTACTTAGGTATCTTACAAAGAGTGGTGGGGGCTTTTGCTTGGGTATTGGCTCGCACTTTGCGTTTATCAGGACCCGAAAGTGTATCAGCTTCTGCAAACGTGTTTTTAGGACAAACCGAAGCACCCTTATTGGTGCGTCCTTTTATTGCCAACATGACCCGTTCTGAACTTCTATGCTTGATGACGGTCGGTATGGCCACGGTTACGGGGGCCACCATGGCCGTATATATGTCAATGCTGGGGGGCGCCAGTGCTGCCGAACAAGTCAAATTTGCCACTTTTTTACTCAGCGCTTCCATCATGAACGTCCCTGGGGCCATTATTTTATCCAAAATTTTACTTCCCGAAGATCCAAAACATGTGGTGGATGTTCATTGCCATATCGACAATAAAAAGCTAGGGGCAAATTTGGTGGATGCCATCAGTAATGGCGCAGCCGATGGGGTGAAATTGGCGGCCAACATAGGGGCCATGTTAATTGCGTTTATTGCGCTTATTGCTTTAGTCAACAGTTTATGTGGGACTATTGGCAGTTTAACGGGGTTAAATACCTTCATCCAAGCCTCTACGCATGGGGTATATTCCGGTTTAAGTCTGGAATACTTATTGGGGCGTGGTTTTCAAGCCTTTGCTTATTTGATTGGGGTGGATTGGTCTGAAAGTTTACAGGTTGGTAGTTTATTAGGTACCAAAACTGTTTTAAACGAATTTATTGCGTATGGCCAATTGTCACAAATGAAAGCGGTCGGCTCTTTGAGCGACCGAGCCATTATGATATCCACTTATGCCTTATGTGGCTTTTCAAATATTTCTTCAGTGGCTATCCTCATTGGGGGCGTGGGATCTATGGCTCCTAACCAAAAGGTGAATTTATCTATTTTAGGCATGCGAGGGCTCTTGGGCGCCTCTTTAGCTTGTTTGATGTCAGCTACTATTGCAGGGGCATTGTTGTAATTCTGATCATCAGCCCTCTTGCTCTGTGTCACCCCAGCGAAGGGGGTAGGGTCCAGTCCCCTTAGCTGGCAGCTACTCGCTCGGTTACCGCTTGTTTTTGGCCCCTAATAACGAATTTTTTCCAGATTCAGAAAGTTTGTCGTAAAACACTGGGGGTAAAGGTTAGAAGGGCCAGCGAACAAGGGTTATCCGACCGAGTTCTGCCAGCCTAACTAAAGAATAGCTTTCGCAAAGGGCTTCCTAAGTCACT
>JAHFQG010000108.1 GCA_023266415.1 Francisellaceae bacterium
TAAGAAGACATTTTGTTGATTGATGGGCACAAAGGCTTCACGGGTTTCGATACCCGCTTCAAACAGCTTCGCACGAAGCTGAGGCAAGGAATAATCGGGGTGGAGGGAGAGGTTAAACATCCAGAGTACACTTTGCGTAAATGTTTGACGTACCGGAATGGATAACCACGGAATATCTTTTAAACGATGATAATAAGCTTGATAGATAGCTTCTTTTTTTTCTAAAATAGTATGAATGCGCTCTAACTGACCTAAGCCCAAAGCGGCACTGAGGTTGGGTAAGCGATAGTTATACCCAATGCCGGTGTGTTGAAATTTTTCTGTTTTTCCGAAACAAAAGCTTTTATAATCGCGGGCAATATCTGCATAGATTGGGTTATTGGTGGTGAGCATACCGCCTTCCCCACAGGCAATAATTTTGTTTGAATAGAAACTAAAACATCCAATATCGCCTAAACTCCCCACAGAGCGACCTTTATAGCGGGCGCCATGGGCTTCTGCGCAATCTTCAATGACTTTGAGGTTATGTTTGTGAGCAAAGGCTAGAACGGGATCCATATCCACGGGTTGGCCAAACAAATGAACCACCATGATGGCTTTGGTGTTGGGTGTTAGGGCGGCTTCAAGCAGGGTAGGGTTTAATTGCCAGGTATCAGGGTAGACATCTACGGGAATAGGGCGGGCACCACAATACACCATGGAAAAAGCGGAAGCCATGTTGGTACTACTAGACACCAACACATCGTCTCCGGGTTTTAGCCCAATGGCTATCCCTGCTAAGTGTAGGGCGGTGGTGGCATTGCTACAACTGACGCCATAATCGCATTCACAAAAAGCACTGAATTGTTTTTCAAATTCGGTGACGTAATGACCTTGTGAAATCCAGCCACTGTCTAGGCAATCGTTGACATAGCGTTTTTCAGCCTCTCCTATAAAAGGTTCACAGACGGGAATTTTCATAATTTTCCTTTGTTAGATGCGTCAAAAATGCGGCATATGTTTGTTGTAAACCCTCGTTAAGGGGGGTTTTAGGCTTCCAGCCCAAAGCCTGTATTTTATCAATATTCAAAAGTTTTTTGGGGGTGCCATCGGGTTTCGTGGTATCCCAAAGAATGGTCCCTTGAAATCCCACTGTATCTGCGACAAGTTGACTTAATTCGGCAATGGTTAAATCTTCTCCACAACCAATATTAATGAGGGGGGGTTCCTCTTTAGAGGTGGTGAGCGTTTGAAAAACAGGGGTGGGTAGAGTAAGAAGATGCAGGCAAGCATCAGCCACATCGTCGCTAAACAAGAATTCACGGTAGGGGGTGCCAGTGCCCCACAGGGTGACGGAAGTTTGATTTTGAATCTTCGCTTCGTGCATTTTTCGGATCAGGGCAGGAATGACATGGGAGTTTTCGAGGTGATCGGTGTATTCGGGGCCATAGAGGTTGGTTGGCATGAGCGTGAGGAATTGGGTGCCATATTGTCGATTATAAGCCCAACACAGCTCAATGCCCCCAATTTTAGCTAAGGCATAGGAGCGGTTGGTGGGCTCGAGGGGGGAAGTAAGCAGGTAAGATTCTTGCATGGGTTGGGGACATAACTTAGGATAAATGCAAGAAGAGCCTAGAAAAAGCAGTCGTTGAACACCGTTTAAGTAGGCTTGATGAATAACATTCAGTTGTATAGCCATGTTTTGGAAGAAAAATTCGGCGGGGTAGGTTTGATTGGCCCAAATACCGCCCACTTTAGCAGCCGCTAAAATGACATGCTGGGGTTTTTCGGTTTGAAAGAAGGCTTCTACTGCTTGAGCATTGGTTAAGTCGAGTTCCGAGTGTGTTTTGAGAATGAGATTGTGGAAGCCCTTCTGTTTTAGTTTGTTAACCAACGAACGGCCAACCAACCCGCGATGGCCAGCCACAAATATTTTGTCGTGTTGAGATATCATGGGTCGGTTCCTTGTCTGGATGGGGGTATGATACTATAAATTTTTGCCTCATGGGTAACTCTGTTGTAGGGGCGAGGCATGCCTCGCCCGGGCTGTTACAAGAAGGAATTTTATGCGTGCAACTCTCAAAAAAAACCTTAAAAATACGATAGGCTTTGTCACTTGGCCCTTGTTTAATGTGGGGTTATTGGCACTGTGTCAGAAATATGTCTCAGGGTATTTTCAGCATGTGTTTTGGCGGCAATGGCGACAAAAAGCGCCGCATTGGTTTGATCACCGAATTGACTTATTTAGATGGCCAACCCATTTAAATCCACACTTTTTAGAACGGGGTTTTTACGCGCGAGAAGTAATGTGGGCAGGCTGTAAAGTGTTGGATATTTGCTGTGGTGATGGGTTTTATGCCTATTATTTTTACCAAGCCTTGGCTGGGCAGATTGATGGCATTGATATAGATGATGCTGCTCTTCGCAATGCACAAAAATATCACCCTAGCGACAAAATTCGGTACGCTCGGGTGAATGTGCTCACCGAACCTTTCCCTGATAAAGGGTACGATGTGGTGTGTTTTGATGCGGCCTTGGGGCATTTTTCCAGAGAAGAGTTAGATGTCTTGTTTAAAAAGATAGTGGCAGCTCTTTCGCCCAATGGGGTACTGGTGGGATATGAAGAAATGGAAGAGCCAGCGCATCAAACGTGGGATCATAAAATAGCTTTACCCACCCCAGATGACTTCCGGGCTTTACTGGCGCCTTATTTTCGGCATGTGAAGGTATTGCCTTTAAAGTCAGCGGGTCGAAACAACCTGTATTTTCGATGCACCTCAGGGGATGTGGCGGCTTTGAAGGGTTTTGGGTAATACATGCGTTTTTTTCCCATGGCTTTGTTTGTATATCGTCGGCCCTTGCACACAAAGCGACTGATAGAGTCTTTGAAACGTAATCCAGAAGCGGCCGTAATGCCGTTATTTATTTTTTCAGATGCCCCTAAGGGAATGGAAGATGTCGCTGATGTGACGGCTGTGCGGGCGTATTTGCACACGCTTACTGGGTTTGGGCGTATTACCCTGACAGAGCATTCAGTGCATCAAGGGTTGGCACAATCGATTATTCAAGGCGTGACAGCTCTGAGTGAGCAATATGGGGCAGTCATTGTGTTAGAAGACGACCTTATTTTGTCCTCTCATTTTTTGGCGTATATGCAAGCAGGGCTGATAAAATATGAGCATGAGCCGAAGGTATTTCAGATTGCGGGGCATATGTTTGATGTCATTGGACTGGACCCCAGCTTACGCTGGGGTGACGGGCAAGAGGCCTGTTTTCTGCCCATGATAAGCTCTTGGGGTTGGGGTACTTGGGCTCGTGCCTGGAAAACATTCGATCCTACTGCTGCTGGGTTTTCGGTCTTAAAAAACAGCTGGCGTCAACGATTTGAGTTTGATTTAAAGGGCACATCCACGTTTTATAAAATGCTTCAATATCAGCAATGGGGTAAAAATCAGTCATGGGCTATTCGATGGTATTTATCGGTTTTTTTACAGCAGGGACTGACATTGTTTCCCCTCAAAACGTTGGTGGTGAATGGGGGATTTGATGGCTCGGGTGAGCATTGTCACGACCAAGCATTTTTACAACCGCTCGATGAAGCTTTTACGGTACGTACGTTTCCAGACAAAATAGAAGTAAATCAAGCTATTTATGGGGCGGTGCGGCGATATTACCGAAAAAATCGTACTTATCGGGCAGCGGTTCGGCATTGGGTGGAGCTGTTGTTATGAAAAAAATTGGGTTATTGCTCACTTCGAGTCCAGAAGAAGGGGGCTCGTATCAATATAATTTATATGTGTTGAATGCTTTATTGGCGCTGCCTCGCTTAAACTATCCGCTGGAGCTTGTGGCCATTCACCCTTATTGGGCTATGTTTTTACAAGAAAGAGGCATCCCTTACAAAACGGTGTCTTATTCGGCCATTTGGCGATGGATTTGGGCATTTTTTCGACGCGTTTGTGTGCCCATGCGTTGGCAACGGAAGTGGAATCGCTGGTTTCACCCAGTAGCGCGGTATATGGTGGCTTCAAAGCAGGATATTTGGATTTGTCCTTCTCAAGATGCGTGGAGTTATCAGGTACCTGTTCCGACAGTGGTTTCTATTCATGATTTAATGCATCGCTATGAAACGGCTTTTCCTGAAATTTCAGCGCAATATAGATCGCGCGAGTATCATTATCGTCATATTTGTCAGTTTGCCAAATTAATTTTAGTAGATTCCGACCTGGGTAAACAACAAGTGTTAGACAGTTATTTGTGTGATGCACAAAAATTACACGTGTTACCGTTATCTGTACCGGATTATTTATATGATGCGCAACATGACGAGGAAGCCGCTCAGCATTTTGCTGCTTTACCCCAATCGTATTTTTTTTACCCAGCCCAGTTTTGGGCA
>JAHFQG010000109.1 GCA_023266415.1 Francisellaceae bacterium
TGCGGACATTTTTGACATGATCCTTGTTTTTCGCGATAAAAAGTACCTGGCAAACACCACCAACGATAATTGTGTAAAGTTTGAATCACCTTAGCCCCCACCTCATGGGCTGCTTTAAAAATAAGGGGGGTTAATAAGGGAAAAAAATTGTGCACATGCACAATGTCAATATGATGTTTTCGAATGAGGACTTGAATGGCTTTAGCATGTTCTTTTGCCCCCCAAATGGTTTTTAAGAGCGTCACTTTTTGGATGTGATCATTAAAAACACTATAATGCCATACATTGTCTGCCCCTAGGGCCCTCTCAAGGGCTACCCTTTCTTGATGAAAAACAATGTCTTCTCCCCCAATTTGATGAGAGCGGTACTGATTGTGGACTAATAACAGTTTCATATGGCTTGCATGTGCCTCATGTTCCCTAAGAGACAGCCGTCCCAATAACAATTTTTCTGCCTCTCGTCCCGTTCTTCAAAGTTTATCTGTAAAACCCGGGTTTGAATATCCAAAAACGTGGCGGGATGTGATATTTTTTCTAGAATGGTATGTAAGCTGTCAGTTTGAGTGGGATCGAACAAGAAACCGGTTTGGGGTTTTACCACCCATTCCTCTGCACAACCCACTCGATTTGAGGCGATAATGGGTAATCCATGGTACAAGGCTTCTTCTACCACAAGGCCCCAGGGTTCTTGAAGAGAGGGTAATACCAAAACATCATGGGCAGCATACACCTCTGACAAAACAGAGTTGGGTACATGTCCTAAAAAAGTGACATTAGGGGCAGCTTGGTGTTTCAGGTTTTCCAGGAGGGGGCCTGTGCCTGCCAAAGTGAGGGTATATTGCGGTAAAGTGGCAAATACGTGTAATAAAAAGGTGAGGTTTTTTTCAGGTGCTAGCCGACCAACATATAAAAATCGCCCCTGAAAAGATGACAGTGTTTTTCGTTTCCCACTGTGATTAAACAGCCCCACCCCTTGAGTGAGATGCATCTGACCCTGAAATCCCAAACGGGATAACAGATGGGCATGCGATAACCCAGAAGGAAAAGCCCTATCTAATTGAGAGACAAACCAACGTTTAAGAGCCCCTTTTACCCCTTTGGCCACACTTTCCATCCCCGAAGACTCCAACGCCATGGCTCGATGCAGAACGTTCGCTTTTTTCAGCGCAAACCAATATTCAGGGGCATCCCACCCCCCCACCACCAACAAAGAGGCCCGCATGTGTTGCAACGCCTGCCACAAACGATAAGTGGTTTTGGCACGAGAACGGCTTTCCACCGTACCATCATGTAAAAACAAACTTGAAAAATGGCTAGAAGCCTGGTAAAAATCGGAGGTACGTGCTTTAGAGGTGGCCGCCAAAAAAATGACGCCCACACGAGCACGCTCTGCCAAAGCTTGGTACAATTGTACCTTGTAGAAAGCAGGCAAGTTAGTTATGAAAATTATATCATATTCCGTCATTGTTTGACCTTAGGACTACTGTGGATAATATTAAAATTCTGGGCATTTCGGCATTCTATCATGACAGCGCTGCCGCCTTGGTCGACAATGGCCATATTGTGGCAGCTGTTCAAGAAGAGCGTTTTACCCGAAAAAAACATGATCCAGCTTTCCCTAAGCATGCCATTGCCTACTGTTTAAAACAAGGTCAAATGCGCCTAGAAGATATTACCCATGTGGTTTTTTACGATAAACCCTTACTCAAGTTTGATCGCCTCCTAGAAACGTACTTAGGGGTAGCCCCCAAGGGGCTTCGGTCGTTTATCACGGCCATGCCGGTGTGGTTGAAAGAAAAGCTGTTTTTGAAAGATACGCTACGTAAAGCACTCAGTGCGCTCAGTGGACTACCCATCAAAAAACTACCCCCCTTGTTGTTTACTGAACATCATCAAGCGCATGCGGCCTCTGCCTTTTACCCCAGTCCTTTTTCCCACGCAGCGGTGTTATGCCTCGATGGCGTGGGCGAATGGGCCACCAGTTCAGCTTGGTTGGGTCAGGGTAATAGCCTTACGCCTGCCTGGGAAATTCAGTTTCCTCACTCCTTAGGACTTCTTTATTCTGCCTTTACTTACTATACCGGGTTTAAGGTCAATTCGGGGGAGTACAAGCTGATGGGATTGGCGCCTTATGGCGAACCCAAGTATGTTCAAACCATTTTGGACCATCTGTTAGATCTAAAAGCCGATGGCACCTTTCGTCTCAACATGGATTATTTTAATTACACGTCAGGTCTGACCATGACGAGTGCACGGTTTCATCAATTATTTGGGGCCCCTCCCAGACAGTCAGAAAGCGAAATAACACAGAAAGAAATGGATCTTGCTCGCTCAATTCAATGGGTGACCGAAGACATTATTTTAAAAATAGCGCACACGGTACATAAAGAACTGCAGCAAGAGTATTTGTGTTTGGCGGGGGGGGTTGCACTCAATTGTGTGGCCAATGGGCGGTTATTACGCGAGGGGCCTTATCGAGATATTTGGATCCAACCTGCGGCAGGTGATGCGGGCGGTGCCTTGGGCGCAGCACTCAGTATCTGGCATGAATATTGCTACAAACCTCGTATTCCTCGTGCCCAAGATGCGATGCAAGGCGCTTATTTAGGTCCGCAATACAGCAAAAAAGAGATAGAAGCTGCCCTGGCCCCTATGGGGGCGGTGTATACTGTATTGGACGAAGAAACTCTCGTTGAGACGGTGGCTGAGTTGCTTACCCAAGAAAAAGTGGTGGGGTTTTTCCAAGGCCGGATGGAATTTGGCCCTCGTGCGTTGGGAGGGCGGTCCATTTTGGGAGATGCGCGAAGCCCCAAAATGCAATCGGTCATGAACCTTAAAATCAAATATCGTGAGTCTTTTCGCCCTTTTGCCCCTGCCGTTTTGGAAGAGCGGGTGTCTGAATGGTTTGATATCCAACATACCAGTCCTTATATGCTTCTGGTGGCTCAAGTGAAAGACCACCATTGCCTGCCAGAACAAGATAAGTCTTTATTTGGTATTGAAAAACTGAATGTTCCCCGATCGTCTATTCCTGCCATTACCCATGTTGACTATTCCGCCCGTATCCAAACCGTGCGAGCCAGTACCAACCCTCGCTTTCACGCACTTTTGCAACGGTTTTATGAAAAAACGGGTGTGCCTGTCCTCATTAATACTTCGTTTAATGTCCGAGGTGAACCTATTGTATGTACCCCCACGGACGCCTACCGATGCTTTATGCGCACCAATATGGACTATTTAATCTTAGAAAATGTGGTATTGTGTAAGACTGAGCAACCCGCGTTTCAAGAAACATCTGAGTGGAAAACAGAATTTGCATTAGATTAGACGTAGGGATTTAGCATGTTCAAAGCATTATATCGTCTCTTGATAAAATTTGGAGCCATTTTAGGATGGATAAATACCCGGATACTGCTTACAGTTATTTTTTATGGCCTGTTCTTTCCTATTGGACTGATTAAGCGGCTTCAGAGAGATCCGCTCTCGCGGGCGTTTGATAGAAATACCCTGACCTACCGCGTATTATCGCCCGCCCGCCCTATTACTGATATGGAGAAACCTTACTGATGTTAGAATTATTATCCGACCTATGGGATTTCATGAAACAACGGAAAAAATACTGGATGGCGCCCATTATGGGCGCTTTATTGCTCTTGGGGGCCTTGATGGTGTTAACTCAAGGATCAGCATTGGCGCCTTTTATTTATACGTTATTTTAACATGACGTTCTTTGAAAGACATCCGACTATCACTTTATTATGTTTGTTAATCTTGTTGGGCAGTCTGGTATTGGGCAGCGTTGAATGGGCCGCTAAGCGTTTTATGGGGCTGGGAAACCCGGTGGTATATCAATCACACCCGATTTTTGGATACCGCCCTATTCCGAATCAAGATTTAACTCGTTTTAAAGGAAAAACATTAAAATTCAATAACTTAGGTTTGCGCGCAGAAATTGATTGGGATAATATCCCCACATCCAAAATACTTTTCTTGGGTGATTCGGTCACGTATGGTGGTAGTTACATATCTAACCAAGAATTATTTTCCACCCTGGTAGGTCAAGCCTTTCCTCAATACACCGTGGGTAATGCCGGTGTGAATGCCTGGGGCGTTGAAAATGTGACTGCATTGGTATTGGACTACGGATTCATGCCAGCAACCGTGATGGTGACGACATTTCCAGAAGGAGATTTTTTAAGAGGTCTCAACCGTTTTGGAGGACAGCCTTTTTGGCCCCGCAAACCTCGTTTCGCATTAGAAGAATTGTATTATTATTACTTATACAAGTTAAACAACCAAAAATATGCCTCTTACGCTGCGCCTTTAACGCCAGAAGACGAGCAAGCGGTTATTCAACAAGC
>JAHFQG010000110.1 GCA_023266415.1 Francisellaceae bacterium
AGCGTAGCGAGGGATCTCCCTCTATGCCACTCTTAGGAGATCCCTCGCTACGCTCGGGATGACGTGGAAACATGGCCATTCATGCAACAAGGCCCCTTTTGTAGGGATGGGCTACAGATGCCACTTTTGTAGGGGCTAAGCTTCAGCTTAGCCCGTGGTTTTCTTACAGAAAAGGTTTCAGTCTAGGAAGCGTACGATATTTCTTATCGTTTTCAGGTTTGGCACCGCCACCACTGCCCGGGGTGGGTCTGGGTAAACTACCTAGTTTTGGTGCATTTCGAAGTGCCAGCTTATAAGCATGTTTCAACTCTTCTTTGAGTTCAGTTTTTTGAGCATTTTCAAGAGGTTGTTGTTCCACCCATTCGTCAATGGCTGTGTTTGCCCAATCGGCCAATCGTTCTGGTGCAGAGTCATTTGGTTCAAAAAGAGGATGTGCCTCAAAAGCAGATGTACCAGGACGTTGCTCCGCTTGTTGCAATGCCGTACGGGATTTTTGACGTTTAGACTGATTTTGTGTACGAACGCCAGAAACACCTTCATTGGCTCGTGTGAGGGCATTTTCACAAACACCCGATAAAGCAGCTAAAACTTCTGCTTGAGCTGTTGGATTAAGCAAGCCAAAAACCGCTTTTGGTTTAAAAAGTTCGTTTTCAAATTGTGCATATTTTTTAGATGGGGTAGGCATAAATCACCTCTTTTTCATACAGTACTTTACTGCATGTAAGTATACCATACCCCCTCCTATTTGGCAAATTTCCCTCTATATCGTATAATTGTGGTATATACGCGGAAATAAGGGGAAAATCAAATGGGTAGAAAAGAGGAACCAGAAAGCACTTCCTCTTCCCGATTAGATGCTTCAGTCTTCGTCCCCCCCGTCGACCGCGAGCGATTAGCGAGCGGGAAGGTACCTCTCACGGGCCCGGTGAGGGGGGCGGTGCCCGAGACGGTTTTCGGCTCCGACTGTAGTATTGTTCTGCCTGTCAAGTCCGATGCAACAATAGGGGGAGGGGCAAGCAAAGCATCATCGCCAGAGTTCATTTTCGACCATGCCATTTTGGGGGAAAAGACAGATGGTCAGGTATCATATACCGGGGATGGCCCCACGGGCTTAACGCCCGCCTTGAAACAAATTTTATGGGATAATAAACCACCCCAATCGGGTATACCGGCTTTACAAAGCTTTGTCACCCGCACACAAGATATGGTGGGGTTGGTGATTAAAAACACTCCAGGGGAGGGGCCCAAAAAATGTGATGGCGCCTTAACTTATTTACGTGGAACAGATGATTTATTAGCTAGCGAAATAAATAAAATCGTCGCCGAAAAAAAGACCGATGATGCGAGCGCACAACAGCTTCATACCCTAAAAGAAGAATTGGCTTATGTGCGATCTTTAAAAATGAGTCTCGGTATTCCAGCAAAAAGCCAAGATGTGAATGTATTGCCAGAGGCGAATGGCACCTTAAGTGGCCTTTTGAGCCATAGTAATCCACCTAACAAAAAGAACGACAAAGAACATCCCAATGATGCCATACAATCCGCCAAGTTGAATTTAACCTCAGATACCTTAAAAGAGCTTTTTGTACGAGATAAAAAAGACGCCGAAAAGAAACAGGCCGAAGAAAAATTTGCTGAAAAACAACAAAAAATTGAAGAAAAATTCCTCGAAAATATGTTTGCCGGGCTGAGCGTTCGAGGGTTTGGTATTATATTTGGGCAATTGGCCAGTGGGCGTACTGGCAGTGCGCAAGGCATGAATTTGATAGGGCATACTTTTTTTCGATTTTTTGGGGAGGAAGGTCGGTGTTTGCGTATGGAAGGGCAAGCCTATGCCGATCAACCGGGTTCTATGTTCGGGCGGTGCCATCTTCGCATTGAGCATAAAGAAGGAGGGGTATTAGAATCCCATTTTTCCATCAACAAACAAGATATTGAGGCAGGGAAACCTTCGGCTATCTATAAATTAACTAGACAGCTAACAAAAATTTACTCTTATAATTTGGCTTCGGGACTTGGGTATAGCAAAGAAAAACCCATTAAAGTTGGGGTGATAGATCCCCTGGCGGGTCAAACGGCCCAATTCATGGCCTTGGTGGCCTTGGCCCACAAAGAAGGGATTGCATTGTTCGTTCAGGATGATCAGGGTAAGGTGCTTGAAATTCCGCCAGACTTAGTTAATAAACCCAACTTAGATGCCTATCCCGATCTAAAAGTATGGCACGACCGATGTGTTGCTCCCAAGCCTTGTTTAGATAAAAATGGCCAACCCTTGCCTCGCTCCAACATCGACAAATTTACCACTCGGGTCAAAATTTTTGAAAAAGATGACAAGGGAAAATATCATAAAAGACCGCTTGCAAATGATAATAGCGAACCTGCTCTGTTAAACGGCGCCAAAGCGTTTTCAGGGGTTGGAGGTTTGCGGTTTGCATCCGGAGCCATGGGCGTCGATTTGAGTAATATATCGGCATTGGGACCTTTTCTTACCCCCATGAAAAAAGCCAACAAAAGCGATGCCATCACTCAAGAAAAAAACATCAAACATCTGATGGAAACCGGAAATGTGTTTGTGTTTGAAAAAATGCTGAAAGAGCGTTATTTGGAGGAAAGTAAAAAAAACTTAGCAATAGCACAAGAGGGATTAAAAAAATTCACATACAAAATTGAAGGATTGTATGATTCTGAAATCAAAATAGGATTGGAAGAGATAGAAAGATTAAAACTTGTAGCTCCATCAGATGAGAAAGCCATTAAAAAGCTAGAAAACAAAATAAAGCAGTTCAAAGATGAGGAACGAGAAGTGGCCGGACTCAAGGCAGAAATAACGCTGCACAAATCAGAAATTGCAACGCTAGAGACAGAAATAAAATCATTGCAGGACAACCCTAATCTTCGATTAAACATGGTGACCGATTATACCGATTCTGTGTTAACAGGGGAGATAGAAGCGTTAAAGGAACAAATAGCCACGGGTGAAAGCCAAATTAAATCAAAGGAGTTGATAAGCACTAATACCAAAGAGTGGTTACAAGCTGAAGTGAAAAAAACACCAATCACACCAGATGGTACAACCTATCAGGCCCTAGAAAAAACATGGCTTAGGGAAGCGTTAGAGAAAAAAGTAGAAGAGAAATATGCGGCATGGCAGAAGGAACAAGCAAGCAAGGGAGACAAGGCGGAAAGTCTAGAAGATTGGGAGGATAAAAAAGAAGAGATAAAGCTTGACCTCACAGAAACCGACTCTTGCATAGAAACCAACATAAACACATTAAAAAGTCCTGAGGGAAAAGCGCAGTTAACAAAGTTAAAAGACACTCAACAGACCTTAGAAGCACAATTGAGATCAAAAGAGCAAGCTTTAACAGCGCATCAGGAAAACATCAAAACCGAGCAAGCTAAGAAAGTTGCCAAAATGAAAGAAAAGGCAGAGGCAGAAGCAAAGAAAGAAGCAGAAAAAGAAAAGAAAAAAGGCCCTCGTAGCCCATAAAACCCTGTTTCTTGGCTGCCGATTAGTTCTTAATGGTGGGTCGCCATCCCAGTCGTTCCCGATAGGTGGGGGCGCCTGCGGCTTCTTGACTTCGTTGGAAAGAAATCGCGGCGTCTTCTGCCGCACGAGGAAAAGCCGTGCCCGCTTCCAACACTTTGTCTTTAAAATCGGGTGTGGTGGCATATATCAATTCATGTTGAACTTGTTTTTTTAGTTTGAGCTCTAACTCTAACCGTTTGACTTCTTCTTCTCGTCGTTCAACATCAATGTGGCGCAATAAACCCATCATATGCGCAATAACCGATTGCGGTAAGTCGAGCAACATAGCCAGAAAGGGGGTATGACAGAATGAACTTAAGTACCAGCATAAAATCCAATTTCGGAGCGAGGTGATATTTTCATTAAGCTCTAAGCCATATAAATCGTCGAAAAAGGAGTCGCGACCCGTGGTATCACACTCTAAACATTGGTAGAATTCACGCCAGGTTTGGTCGATTAGTTCAGCAGGTGCTGGGCGCAAACGTACACGGGTTGAATGACAACGGGGGCAAACCACTGCTTCCGGCCAACGTAAGGCCCGTAAAGTAGCATAAGCTTCTGCATTGCCCAAAATAGATTGAATATGTGCCACGCGACTTTGAGGGGAGGCAGTACCTTTGGTAGCCAAATGCAGCTCTTCCAGACGAATTTTGGTGCGTTCTGGGAGGGATTGGTTGGGTTTAAGTGTTGCCATACGCACCTCCTGAATTAGAAGTCCTGTAATCAGGGTTCTACTCCTAGGCGTATCTTACCATAAATTGACGCTATTTTATAGCCCCATTTTTGATAAATTTCGGTTATTTGACCAGCTTGAAATGGTGGAA
>JAHFQG010000111.1 GCA_023266415.1 Francisellaceae bacterium
TCATACGGTTTAACGTGATGTTTTTCCATGAGATAAGCAATACGATGCACCAAAACGCGTGTTTTACCGCTGCCAGCCCCGGCTAATACTAACAAATAACGATTGGGACTACTAACGGCTTGTTGTTGTGGGTTATTGAGAGACATGTTTAGGGTAGCTTTCCTTTGTTAACGGGATCAACACAAAGGTGCTGAGTATATAACAAAGGGGCATGACGAGTAAGCTATATTGATAAGCGGTTAAATCATAAAAACGGTTGCCATCCAGCATTTGCCCATCCCAGACAAAGTCAAGCACCCAACCCATAAGATAAATGAGCAAACTGCTGCCTATCATGGAGCCCATATTCACAAACCCCACGGCCGTGCCCACCAAGTGGGCGGGCATAATGTCTCGAATAACCACAAAAGCTAATACATAGCTACTTAAGAAGCCAAAGGCAAAAAAGAGAGCGCAAGCCACCCCGAAAGAGATCACGGGGGCATAAATAAGAGTTCCGATGGTAACAAGGGCGCCCAGAGAGCCTATCCACATCACGCGACGTCTATTTCCCCAATAAGTGCTGAGCCATCCTAAGATAGGGCTGCCGGTGGCGATCCCGACAAAGGTCATGGCACAGGCGGTAGCCGCAGCTTCTCGGCTAAACCCATGGGCTTGGACCAAGAAAGGAACGCCCCAGAGTCCGCCGAATGCGTCGGTGGGAGCCGTGACCATAAAACCATAGAGGGCAACAATCCAATTTTGTTTTGATTTGACAACCCCTTTGAGGGAGTCCCAAAAATGGACTGAGTCATAGCTGGGGTGTGGGTTATGGACATTGCGATCTTGGATGAAGAGCCAGGCGAGGACGGCAAGGCCAAGCCCAATATAGCCCAAAAATTCCATGAGACCTCGCCAGGTAATGGACGACATGCCCAAAGCAAAGGAGATGGGAATTTCCCCCGCTACGGCGCCTAAGGTCCCGATGGTAAGGGTAATGCCGGTGAGGATAGGAAACCAGCGAGCACTAAACCAAATGGTGATAATTTTCATACAACTGATAAAAGCGAAGGCAGAGCCAGCACCGATGAAGAATCGGGCCATGCACACCCAGAAGTAGTTGGTCGTTTTAGCAAACAGGAGCGTGCTGAAGGCACACAAGAGGATGGCGAAGGTTAGGAGGCGTCGAGGGCCAAAGCGATCGGTGAGAGCCCCAATGGGGACTTGTAAAAGGGAGTAAGAAATAAAATACACGCTGGTCAGTAGGCCCAACTCAGTTGCCTGGATGTGAAAATCCGTCATTAAGTAAGAAAACATACTACTTGGGGCAACCCGCAGCACGAATTCATATAAATAAAAGAGGGTAGCAACCAGAAACATAGCGAAGGGTAACAGAAGCTTTTTCATACGCATCCTATCGCGGAGTTATCTAAACAACTGTCACCCATTCTATAGGCAAAAGAGCTACTGTACAATAGCTTTAAGCGTTTTCATCACCACCACTTTAACGTCATCTCGGGCGGGTTTGGAAGGAATGGTGACTTCTTGCCCAGTTAATGGGCTAACCATGGTTCTTCTTTTAGTGGCTTTTCGGCGTACGCGGCGTAGCTTTACACCTAACTTGGGGATCATAATTTCTCCCGAACCCTGTTTTTTCATGTGTCTTTCTACGATTTTTTTCATTTCACTAAACACAGCCTCAACATCTAGCCGTTTTAATCCGGTATTTTCAGAAATGGTTTTCAAAATCTCTATTCTCGACTGCTTTTCTCGAATTGCAAGAGAACGAACATTTTTTCTAACGCTGGCACGCTGGCGAATACTAACCATTCTTAGGCTCCTTTGGTAAACAAATATGCAAATTATGCCAAGTCTCTTTACCTAAGTAAAGCATCATTTAAAGGCATTAAACACTGTGAGGAATTCCAAGATGGCTGATTAACTTGTGTGCTTACCGGATAAAAGGTCCATTTTTTCGGGCTCTCTTGATGATCGAGGCAGTGATCTTCATTTTTTAACCAAGCAAGGTAATTTGCTTGATTGACCACCACAGGAGCTCTTTCGTGAATTGTGCGCAATTCGGGCAACGCGGGTTCCGTTAAAATTGCAACACCATCACCTTCCCAAATACCCGCAAAAGCCAATAAGCCATGGAACTGTGTGATATAATAGGGCTGTTTTCCTCGAGGGCCTACTTTCCATTCAAAATAGCCACTGGCGGGAATTAAACAGCGTCGAGTTGAAAAGCTGTGTTTAAAACTGGCTTTCTCTCGGATGGTTTCTAGGCGAGCATTATTATAGGTAGCGCTGTCAGGCTGCGCCCAGGCGGGCCGAAAACCCCATCTCATAAAGCGAATTTTTCCTTCAGGCACGATGGTAAGGAGAATTTGGCCTGGGGCAATGTTGTATTGAGGCACAAAGCAAAAATGCTCTTTTAGGGCAAAATGGGCCTGCAAGGCTTCGTAGGTGGTTGAGAGGGCGTATCGTCCGCACATATTAGGCTCCAGATAAGCTTTATGGTATCATTTTCGGGGCTTCAGAGTCCCTAGGACAAGGAGGAACATCATATGTCTTTAATCACCCACTGCGAAGAACAACTCCAAACGATACGCGCGAAGGGGCTTTACAAACAAGAGCGTGTATTAAGAGGACCCCAGCAAGCTGATGTTCTAACTAATGGGCGACTGGTGGCCAATTTTTGTGCCAACAATTATTTGGGGTTAGCCAACCATCCCGCTATTCTGCAGGCAGCACGTGAAGGCCTACACGACTATGGCTTTGGCATGGCCTCCGTCCGCTTCATTTGTGGCACCCAAACGCCACACCGTCAGTTAGAAGAAGCTTTAGCCACCTTCTTGAAGACCGAAGATGTTATCTTGTTTTCTTCTTGCTTCGATGCCAACGGCGGCGTCTTTGAAGCCCTGTTGTCCGCCGAAGATGCTATTATCTCCGATTCCCTCAACCATGCCAGCATCATCGATGGCATTCGATTATGTAAAGCAGCTCGCTTTCGCTATCAAAACAATAATATGGCTGACTTAGAAACCCAATTGCAAGCCGCACACCAAGCTCGATTTAAACTGATTGTCACCGATGGCGTCTTCTCCATGGATGGCCTCTTGGCCAATCTGCCCGATATCTGTACCTTAGCAGAACAATATGGGGCCACTATCTTAGTGGACGACTCCCACGCCGTGGGCTTTATAGGCAAACATGGCCGCGGAACACATGAGCACTGGGGCGTCATGGACAAAATAACCCTTCTAACAGGCACCTTTGGTAAAGCCTTAGGTGGCGCCAATGGCGGCTATGTGGCCGGCCCTCGCCCTATCATCGAATGCCTTCGTCAAAAAGCTCGCCCTTACCTTTTTTCCAACAGCTTAGCCCCTTGTATTGCAGTTGCTACTCTAAAAGCCCTTGATATTGTCCATCAAGAACCTGAACGACGCACCGATTTACACCACAATACCCGCCATTTTCGCCACGCCATGACGACCTTGGGCTTTGATATCATTCCAGGGGAACACCCCATTGTCCCAATAATGATTAAAGATGCAACCAAAGCCACTCAAATGGCTAATGCCTTGCTAGAACAAGGCATTTATGTCATTGGCTTCTCCTATCCTGTGGTGCCTGAAGGTTTAGCACGGATCCGAGTTCAGTTGTCCAGTGCTCATTCTCGCCTCCAACTCGACGCCGCCATTCAGGCCTTTGCAACCGTCGGCCAACAATTACAGTTAATCCCTTAGGAAATTTCATGAAAGCGCTTTGTAAATCACACCCAAAACCTGGCATTTGGAAAATAGAAGCCCCCGAGCCTCCCCCCCCACAATCACACGAAATCCTCATTCAAATCTTATATACCGCCATTTGTGGTACCGATATTCATATTTATCAATGGGATGAATGGTCTCAAAAAAATGTCCCCACCCCTCTCATCACCGGACATGAGTTTGTAGGGACCATTGTGGAAATAGGAGCTGGCGTCTCCCATTTTGCGGTGGGGGATATTGTTTCTGGCGAAGGCCATTTGGTCTGCGGCCACTGCATTCAATGCTGTACCCACCAACAACATTTGTGTCCTAACACACGGGGCATTGGTGTTAACTATCCAGGCGCTTTCGCAGAATTCTTGATTATGCCTGAAAGCAATGTGATTAAAATCCCGTCCGATATCCCCCCTGAAGTGGCTGCCATTTTTGATCCCCTAGGGAATGCCATCCATACCACTCTGATGTTCGATTGCATTGGCGAGGATGTGCTCATTACTGGCGCTGGCCCCATTGGATTAATGGCAGCCATGGTTGC
>JAHFQG010000112.1 GCA_023266415.1 Francisellaceae bacterium
CGGGATTATGAAACCATCTATTTGGGAAAGGTTAACCGCTTTGGTGCAAAGGCATGAAGAAATTGGCCTTTTGTTGGGGCAGGCAGATGTTATTCAACAGCAGTCTCGCTTTACGGCTTTATCCCGTGAATATGCGGAATTGGAGCCTGTTGTTACATGTTTTAAAGCCTATGAAAAGACACGTCAACGTCTCACAGAAACTGAAACGCTGCTTTCCTCCTCAGATGCTGACTTAAAGGCCCTGGCTGAAGAAGAAATTGACCTATCGCGCACTCAATTGGCCGCTTTAGAAGATCAATTACAGGGGTATCTTCTCCCACGAGATCCGGATGACACCAAAGATGTCTTTTTGGAAATTCGGGCGGGGACAGGCGGGGATGAAGCGGGGATTTTTGTGGGTGATTTGGCGCGTATGTATTTACGATATGCGGAAAAAAAGCGCATGATAACAGACATTGTGCATGAAAATGCGAGTGAAAAAGGGGGCTATAAAGAAATCATTATTCGCATATCCGGAAAAAATGTATATAGTCAATTAAAGTTCGAATCGGGCACGCATCGAGTCCAACGTGTTCCTGAAACCGAATCGCAAGGTCGCGTGCATACTTCTGCTTGTACGGTGGCCGTGATGCCGGAAGTGGCGGACATTGATTCGGTGGATTTAAACATGTCGGACATTCGAGTAGATACCTATCGTTCATCGGGGGCTGGGGGTCAGCATGTGAACAAAACGGACTCAGCCATTCGGCTAACACATATTCCCACTGGGGTGGTAGTAGAATGTCAAGAAGAGCGTTCGCAACACAAAAATCGCGCCAAAGCGATGTCCTTATTGCAAGCCAAATTGTTATCAGCAGAACGAGAAAAACAACATGCCGCTCAGGCACAAACCCGAAAGCAGTTGGTAGGCAGTGGCGATAGATCGGAGCGTATTCGAACCTACAACTACCCTCAAGGACGTCTGACTGATCACCGTATTAACCTCACCCTCTACCGACTAGATGCCATTTTAGAGGGCGACTTAGATTGTGTCATAGAGCCTTTGATTCGCGAGCATCAAATGGCGCTGTTGGCCCATTTGGGAGATACGCTATGAGCGTAGCGGCGTTTTATAAAAAAGGGTTAGATCCTCTAGATGTCGACCGACTCATAGAGTATGTCACCAAACTTGCGCCGGCCAAAATACGGGCTTTTCCAGACATCACCCTGCCCTTAGCCCAACAAGACACTCTGACACATCTGGTGGCTCGTCGTCTCCAGGGGGAACCCATTGCCTACTTAACCCAAACCCAAGGGTTTTGGGATCTGAACTTACGAGTCAATGAGCACACACTTATCCCTCGACCAGAAACGGAACTATTGGTGGAATATCTTCTACGATTATGGGATATGGATACCACCAAAACGGTGTTAGACGTCGGTACCGGTTCAGGTGCCATTGCTTTAAGCTTCGGTTTCGCACGCCCCCTTTGGCAGGTATGGGGAACCGATGTATCCTCAGACGCTTTGACGGTGGCACGTCACAATGGCAAATGGATGCCCAATGTACAATTTCTAGAAGGTTCTTGGTTTACCCCGGTGGCAGGGCAGCGGTTTGATGCCGTGGTGTCAAATCCCCCTTATATTGGGGCGCATGAACCCCACCCTCAGGAAGGGGATTGTCGGTTTGAGCCTCAAAATGCACTGATTGCGGGTGAAACCGGATTAGAAGCCTTGTTTCATTTAATAGAAGAGGCCCCTCATTATTTAAACCCGATGGGTTGGCTGGTTTTGGAGCATGGCTATCAACAACAACCAGCGGTATTAGAGCGTTTAAAAGCGCGAGGCTTTCGACATCTGACCGCCTTTCAAGATTATAACCGCCAGCCTCGCCTCTGTGTGGGCCAGTGGGGGGATACATAATGCGGCGTATACTTATAGGTATCTGGATGCTGTTGTTGTCTGCTTGCGCCCACCATGCGCCACCTCAAAATACCACAGTAGATGTCCCCAATGCGTTTCGGGCGCATCAAAAATCGTTGTTGGAGCAAAATCATTGGAAAGTACGAGGGCATATTCTCATTCAGACGCCCGAAAAGTCGCAACGTGTGCGAGTACATTGGCAACAAGAGGGGATGCATACTCATTTATCATTGATGGGACCATTTGGCAGTCATAAGTCGGAGTTAATTATCACCCCAGAGGGTGCAGAATGGGTTTCAAAAGATGCGCGCCATACAACCACTGATTTGGCCCAGTTCATGGCCACCCAAGGCTGGCCCATTCCGATGAACGAAGCCTTATCGTGGCTGCGAGGTCTTCCCGGCCAAAAAGCCACCCACATGGTATGGTATACTGATGGTACTTTACAGCAATTAGAAGAATCGGGGTGGCAAATTCAGTATTCGGATTATCGAGATGAATTGCCTCGATATCCGCAGAAAATTTTGCTGACTAAAGAAGCGTTAAAAGTAACGATTTCTTTTCAAGATTGGGAATGAATAGCCCGTCCGAATATCAATCGCTGGCATGACAATGGCAAAAATAGGGGAATCGAGTGACCTGGACAGTGCCCTCTCCGGCCAAAATTAATCGATTTTTGCATATCACGGGTCGTCGTGAAGATGGGTATCATTTATTACAAACGGGTTTTCAATTTTTATCGGTGGGAGATACTCTGACGTTCACTCCGAATGAAACGGGGGTGGTCACCTTATCGGGCATGCCAGAAGTTTCAGACAATCTTATTATAAAAGCGGCGGAGGCTTTAAAACCTTTTGCGCACCCACATTGTGGAGCACACATTCACATTCAAAAGCGCATTCCGATAGGAGCTGGGTTGGGGGGCGGCAGCAGCAATGCGGCCACCACCTTATTGGTGTTAAATACCCTGTGGTCTTTGGCGTTAAGTTCATCCGAATTACACCGTATTGGGTTAACGTTAGGGGCGGATGTGCCTATATTCATTTTTGGGCATTCGGGCATTGCTGAAGGGATTGGGGAGAAGCTTACGTCTTATTTTCCACCTCAGTCGGCTTATTTGGTGCTTCTGCCCCCAGTACCGGTGATGACTGGTGCGGTATATCAAGTGCCAGAATTGGTTCGAAACCACCCTATTCTGCCTCTAGAGACCCTTCAGCAGGATGAAGTCTTAGGTAATGCCTTTGAGCCCATCGTGCGGAGGCATTTCCCTGCCGTAGAAGAAGCATTTGGTTGGTTATCTTCCTTTGGAACGCCTAAGTTGAGCGGCTCAGGTTCTGCGGTTTTTTTATCGTGCAAAACACTGGACAAAGCGGCCGATTTACTGGCACAATGTCCACCGCATTGGTCTGGGTTTGTGGCGGAAGGTAGAAATGAATCTCCGCTCTTTAAAACCCTCTGTTTTCTCACCAAAAGTGCGTCACAATTGGGGTGTCGCCAAGCGGTAAGGCACTAGGTTTTGATCCTAGCATGCGTAGGTTCGAATCCTGCCACCCCAGCCACTTTCGCCTTAAAAGGGGCTCTTTATGACGGGTTTAAAGCTGTTTAGTGGAAACGCCAATCCAGAGCTTGCCGTCAAAGTGGCCCATATTATGGCCCTCCCCTTGGGAAAAGCGACGGTTGATCGCTTCAGTGATGGGGAAATTTTTGTTGAAATCTTAGAAAATGTGCGCGGAAAGGACATTTTCATTCTTCAATCTACCTGCACTCCCACCGACTCCAACCTAATGGAACTGGTGTTGATGGCCGATGCTTTGCGCAGGGCTTCGGCAGGCAGCATTACAGCGGTGATCCCTTACTTTGGGTATGCTCGTCAAGATAGGCGCGTTAGAAGCGCCCGGGTGCCTATTTCCGCCAAAGTCGTGGCGGACATGATTGCTTCGGTGGGCATTGAGCGCATCTTGACAGTTCATTTACATGCCGACCAAATTCAGGGTTTCTTTTACATGCCGGTAGATAACGCCTATGCCTCTTCGGTCATTTTGGTAGATGTGAAAGCTTCGGGGTATGAGGGCTCTTTGGTAGTTTCTCCAGATGTGGGGGGGGTTGTTCGGGCTAGGGCCTTTGCCAAATACCTACCCGATAGTGAATTAGCCATTTTAGACAAGCGCCGGGCCAAGCCCAATGAGGCCAAGATTATGCATGTTATTGGGGATGTGGCTGAGCGGAATTGTATTATTGTGGATGACATTGTAGATACTGCGGGCACCTTGCTGAATGCTGCGGCGGCTTTAAAAGAGCATGGGGCAAC
>JAHFQG010000029.1 GCA_023266415.1 Francisellaceae bacterium
AAAAATATACAAAAATGGAAAAATATACGAACAAACCTATTGTCATGGAGAGCCTCAAGCCCCGTTGGTTGTAACAGGCTCAGCGGAAGAGCGTGGCACTGAAATTTGGTTTAAACCCAGCAAAAAAACCTTTACAAACATCGAATTTAGTTATGATATTTTGGTCAAGCGCTTTCGCGAATTGGCCTTTTTAAATTCCGGATTATCCATCACTTTATTAGACGAACGCAGCGGTAAAACCGAAGATTTTTTCTATGAAGGGGGAATAAAAGCGTTTGTGACGTATCTAAACACCAACAAACCAGCGGTTCATCCCAATGTTTTTTCCTTTACCGCCGAAAAAAACAACATGACCGTCGAAGTGGCCTTACAATGGAATGATGGTTACAATGAAACGTTATATTGTTTTACCAACAATATTCCTCAAAAAGATGGGGGCACTCATTTATCAGGCTTCAGAGCTGCGTTAACTCGCACTATCAATCAATATATGGAAAATGAAGGGCTGCTCAAAAAGTTCAAATTAAGCCCTTGTGGAGACGATGCACGCGAAGGCCTCACCGCTGTATTGTCAGTCAAAGTACCTGATCCAAAGTTTTCCTCTCAAACCAAAGATAAACTCATTTCTTCGGAAGTAAAAGCGGTAGTTGAATCGTTATTTGGTGAACAATTTGAATCCTTTTTGCAAGAAAGCCCGCAAGAAGCTAAGGCTGTGGTGGGAAAAATCATTGATGCGGCGCGCGCCCGGGAAGCAGCTCGAAAAGCCCGTGAAATGACCCGCCGAAAAGGGGCTTTAGACATCGCCGGGCTACCAGGGAAGTTAGCTGACTGCCAAGAACGTGACCCTGCTTTATCCGAATTGTATCTGGTAGAAGGGGATTCCGCGGGGGGATCGGCCAAACAAGGGCGAGATCGCCGTACGCAGGCCATTTTACCCCTCAAGGGCAAAATTTTGAACGTCGAAAAAGCCCGATTTGATAAAATGCTGGCTTCTTTGGAGGTTGGAACCCTCATTACTGCCCTTGGGTGTGGTATTGGTCGAGATGAATACAACATTGAAAAGCTGCGCTATCACCATATCATCATTATGACCGACGCTGACGTTGATGGGGCCCACATTCGTACCTTGTTGCTCACGTTTTTCTATCGACAAATGCCGGACATTATTACAAAAGGGTACCTATATATTGCACAGCCCCCCCTGTATCGAGTTAAAAGGGGCAAGCAAGAGCAATATTTGAAAGACGATATTGCTTTAATCGCTTTCCTATCTCAAATTGCGCTTGAAGAGGCACAATTGTTTGTGAGTCAAGGTGCTCCACCTATACAGGGCACCCAATTAGAGCAATTGGTACAAGAATACCATGCGGTTATGAAGCGTCTTGAGCGGCTTTCGAAGCGCTACCCGAAAGAAGTGTTAGAAGCCATGATTTCCGTTCCTGCTATTACGAAAGAGCAACTGCTCGATCAAGCTTTTGTCCAAACTTGGATTAACGAGCTGCAGCACCAGCTGGGGCCTCTGTTAAAAGTGGGGCAAACCATGCAATTGTGCCTGTTTAAAGATGACAAACAAAAATATTTACCCGAAGTTCAAATGCGGGAACACAGTGTGGATACTAAAGTGCGATTTGGGGCAGATTTTTTTGTCACAGAAGACTATTCTTTGATATGTGAGTTAGGTAAAAAACTACGTGGATTGCTTACCCCCACAGCTTATGTGAAACGGGCTGATAAAGAAACTCCAGTCGATAGCTTTAAACAAGCATTAGAATGGTTGTTGCAGCAAGCCCAAAAAGGCCAACAAATACAGCGATATAAAGGTTTGGGGGAGATGAACCCTGCCCAGTTATGGGAAACCACCATGGATCCCCAAAATCGACGCCTGCTCCAGGTGCGCATCGAAGACGCGTTAATTGCCGATCAGTTGTTTACTACCCTCATGGGGGATATTGTCGAACCCCGCCGCGCGTTTATCGAGGCTAATGCCCTATATGTCACCAATTTAGACATTTAACAAAACGGCCTTGTTGCATGACGTGGCCATGTTTCCACGTCATCCTGAGCCCCTCACGTCATCCTGAGCGTAGCGAAGGATCTCCATGGCATAAGGAGATCCCTCGCTACGCTCGGGATGACGGGCTACGCTCGGGATGATTTAACAAAATATATACTACAGGCAACTGGATGCCAGTTTTCACTGGCATGACATCCAGAATGCCTGATTCAGGCATCAAGGCCTAACAAAACCATAATTAATGGCCATTTATAGTTTCATCCAATCTGTGAGCATTCTCAAATGCTATTTCCAAGGCGCCTGCGTGTAATGCGCCATGTAAAAAACCTACGGCAAACCCTCCAGGGCCTGCGATCAGCCCAGTTACCCCACCACCAACACCTCCTATAATAATTGCTCCAACAAATTCTAACCAACCTCCCCCGGATATTTCCCGAAGTTCCGAACTTTTTAGTGTTCTCATTGTATTATTGTCCTTAATATTTTATAATGCAGCGACAGTATAGGGAGTTCTTGTGATAAATAGAACCATTTTTTTCTTTTTTTACAGTTTTTTTATGATAGGCCTTTTTTACCTAATTAGATTATTCCATAATCCTTCGTTAGAAACGGTAAAGCCACTCTTAGCTTCTGCTTTGTTAGGCGGATTGCTTTGCGTGTTTTTTTCAGAAAAATTAATCAATTGGTATCCCATCTCTCATAAAACGCAGTATAAAATACTTAGAAAAATGGTAGCGGGATTCATGTTTGTTTTTTTGGTACTTTCTCTTTATCATTTAAAAGAAATATGGCAGGAAAAAACCTATGAACAAATGATGTTCCTAGCGGTATCCTTCGGGGTCGGGTTTTCAAAATCTTTTTTAGGCAAGATGCCTTAAATATTGAGTTGCTGCCCATAAATTTTCGAAAACGGGTGTTGCGTTGCACCAATCTGGGTTTTCTTGTTGTGTTTTTATCCCATTCCCGGTTAAAACGAGCGCACTGAGGCAGGAAGCGGCTTTTGCGGCTTCGAGGTCTCGAAGTGAGTCGCCTATCACAAAAGCGTCCTGGGGCAAAACAGAAGCCTTTTGGAGGCATTGATGAATTAACCCAGGCTTTGGTTTTCGACAAACACACGCTTCCTCCGGCCTATGCGGGCAAAAAGCAATAAAATCAACTTTTCCGCCCAACGCGGCTAACGACTGATGCATCTTCTGATGGATAGCCTCTAAATCATCTAGGCTAAACAGGCCGCGACCAATACCCGATTGATTGGTGGCCACATGGACTAAAAAGCCCGCTTGAGATAAAGCGGCTATGGCCTCTAAGCTTTGAGGCAGAGGGGCCCACTCCGATGCTTTTTTAATAAAAGCCACTGAATCTTGGTTGATGACGCCGTCTCGGTCTAAAATAATTAATCGCAACATAAGGTCCTGTTTGATGGCATGTCAAAGGGGGCAACCTCCAGTCTCGGCTTATGACAAACACGCCAAATCACCTACCCAGCTCAACTTTTGATGCACTGCAGTGAGCAAAGACAGTCGATTTTCCCGTAAAGCAAGATTATCGGACATCACCAAAACAGCGTCAAAAAATGCATCCAAGGGTTTTTGGATGGGTATGAGGGATTGAAGATACTGGGTGTAGTCAGATTGAGGGGTGATGGTTAAGAGGACACTGTACAGTTGTCCTTCTTCTGGATATTCAAATAGTTCTAGGCAAATTTTCACAGGCGTGTGCTCTGTTTTGGCCAAAATATTGTGCACTCGCTTGTGGGCAGCAGCCAACAAAGGCGCCTCCGACTGGTTAAGAAACGCTTGTAAGGCTTCTAATCTAGCCACGATGGCCAGGAGATCATCCGATTCTCTGGCAAAAACGGCTTGAAGGATGTCTGTGCGGTATGTTTCCGCCAGCAAATGCTTAAAACGTTCCTGAAGAAAGGATAAAACATCTGAAAAAGTCTCAGGGCGTAACAGAGCAGGGGGATATCTCCCTATGGCCTGTTGAATACAGGTTGAAAAAGAGAGGGGCAGCTGTTTTTCAGTGATGATTCGAATGAGAGCAATGGCCTGCCGTCGTAGAGCATACGGATCTTTCGTACCTGTGGGCAACAACCCAATTCCAAAAATACCCACCAGCGTATCTAGCCTATCTGCTAGGGCAAGCACTAGCCCAACGGGGGTGGCAGGGAGAGTGTCTTGTGCAAACCGAGGGGCATATTGTTCTTTTAAGGCCATGGCCACCGCTCGAGGCTCTTGGTGCTCTAGGGCATAATGATACCCCATGATGCCTTGGAGCTCAGGGAACTCATACACCATTTGTGTCAGTAAATCACATTTGGACAGATAACAAGCACGTTGTACTTCGGCTGGGTTGGCTTGACATACCTTGGCCAGACTTTGCCCCAGCACGGTAAGGCGCCCCACTTTGTCGTGGAAGCTGCCCAGCTTTCCTTGAAAAACCACGTGCTTTAATGCTTCATGAAGGTGTTCTAACGGTATTTTTCGGTCTTTTTCATAAAAATAAGCAGCATCACTCAAGCGAGCTTGAATAACGCGCTCGTGCCCTTGTTGTTGAATTAAAAGATTTTGGGAAGCCGTATTACTAATTACCACAAATCGGGGTAGCAGCTGGCCTTCTTTTTCTAAGGGGAAATAACGCTGATGCGTTTGCATAGAGCAAATAGGCACTTCTTTAGGCAGCCTTAAAAAGCTTTCATCAAAGGAGGCTTGTAAGGCAACCGGCCATTCTGTTAAACCCGTGACTTCTTCTAAAACCGTAGGATGAATCAGAGGGGTGGCTAAATCGGCCGTGGTTTCAATTAAATCTTGAATTTTTTGCATCCGTTTTTGGAAATCTGGAATGACAAAGGCTTTCTCAAGTAAAGACTCGTAATGCTCGGCAGAAGGCAGTGAAAGGCCTTCGGGGTGATGGAAGCGATGCCCAAAGGTTTTGTTACTGGCTTGTAAGCCAAACAAAGACAACGGGAGAATTTCAGAACCATATAAGGCAACCAGCCAATGAACAGGACGGACGAAATCATTTTCATGATTGCTCCAGCGCATGCGCTTGGCGATAGGGAGCTCTTTTAGGGTCTGTTCAAGCATTTCAGGCAGGCATTTTGCCAGTGACTGTCCCGCTTGCATCCCTCGATAAAATAAAAAAGTACCCTTAGGGGTTGTTTCAGGGGCGCAATCGGATAACCGAATGCTCATGTTTTTTAAAAAACCCAAAGTGGCCAAAGTAGGTGAGCCATCGGGGTGAAATGCTGCTGCTAGGCTGGGCCCTTTTTTTTCTACCACTTGGGCGAGATTTTCAGAGCTTAAATCATGTACCAACAAAGCCAACCGTCTGGGAGTGGCAAAAACACGCGTTCTGGTAAAGGAAAACCCGGTAGCTTTTAACTGTTTTTCCATGGATTGCTGAAAACAGTCGGAAAATGTTAACAATTTGAGCGGCGGCATTTCTTCCGTGCCGATTTCTATTAAAAGAGCGTTTTTTTTCATACAATTGCCTTTTGTTCTTGGTCCCTCATAACGAATTTTTTAGGCATTATTCCCTCCCCCGCTGGTGGGGGAGGGTAGGGAGGGGGTGGTTTTAAAAAAACACTCATTTCAAATCTCTGTTTAGCAAAGGAAATCCCAATTCTTCCCGTTTTTTATAATAAGCAGAAGCCACTTCTTTGGCCAATGTGCGAACACGTAAAATGTATTGTTGTCTTTCGGTGGTAGAAATAGCTCTACGTGCATCTAATAAATTGAAGGTATGAGAGGCTTTTAATACCATTTCATAAGCAGGGATAGGCAAATTTTCAGCCACCAACAGCGCGGCTTGTTGCTCCCAATGTTCAAATTCGGTTAACAATAAGGGAATGGGTGCTTTATCAAAGTTGTAAGCCGACATTTCCACTTCGGTTTGATGAAAAACATCGCCATAGGTGATGGGGCCATTGGGCGTTTCACCCCAAATAAGGTCAAACAGAGAATTTTTATTTTGTAAATATAGGGCTAAGCGTTCTAACCCGTAAGCCAATTCTCCCATGACGGGAAAGCATTCTAATCCTCCTACCTGTTGAAAATAGGTGTATTGGGTGATTTCCATGCCATTGAGCCATACTTCCCAGCCTAGGCCCCAAGCACCTAGAGTGGGAGACTCCCAATTGTCTTCTACAAAGCGAATGTCGTGTTCTAGGGGGTTGAGCCCTAAGGCTTTTAGGGAATCTAGATATAATTCTTGGAAATTATCGGGAGAAGGTTTCATTACCACCTGGTATTGATGAAAATGTTGACCTCGGTTAGGATTTTCGCCATACCGACCATCGGTGGGGCGACGGGAAGATTGCACATGGGCGGCGTACCAAGGCTCCGGGCCAATGGCGCGGAGAAAGGTATCCGGGTGGAAGGTGCCTGCCCCCACTTCTAGGTCGATGGGTTGAAGAATAAGGCAGCCTTGAGAGGCCCAATAAGTATCTAGTTTTTTTATAAGCTCTTGAAGTGTAAGAATATTTTTGTTCATTGGGTGGGGTGGGTCGGAAGCATAAGGTGTATTATACCGAGTTCTGGAGGTTATTAACAGGCAATTAACAGGGGTCAAATTGGACAAAATCTCATATATTATATATAATATTTGAATGAAACTGTCATTTTTTGACAGGATTGAGCAAAAATGAATAGATCTCTTAATCAACAACTGGCCGCTCATCCCCATTCTTGGATCACTGACTCTGAAATAGAAGTCCTGTGGCCAGGAACACCCAACAGTCGATACAGTAAAATAAAACGGCTTTTGGCCAACCATGATTTGCTGCATATGCGTCGAGGCCTCTATGGCCTCACAAAAAATATCCAACATTCTGTTACCCATCATCCTTTTGAATGGGCAAATTATATCTATCCCCCCTCCTATGTCAGTTTTGAATCTGCTTTAAGCTTTCATCAACTGATCCCCGAGAGTGTGCCAACCACCACCAGTGCATCTGCTAAACGTTCAAAAACCTTCAAAACCCCTCTTGGGATTTTTATCTATCACCATCTTCCTTTGGAAAATTTATACACCGAAGTAGTTCGATGTGAGCAAGGAGAGCATTGTTTTTTGATTGCAAAACCTTGGAAAGCCATTTCCGATTATGTTTTTTTGTATAAAAAGTCTTGGAAAAGCTTGAATCCTTTGGTTGAAAATTTGCGCATTAACCCAGAGGATTTACCCCCCTTAACGGATGATCTGGTTTCTATTTTAAGCGATTATTACCACCGACAAACAATATCTGTTTTTTTAACAAAAGTACAGAAGGAACTACAAGGATGAGTCTGTCCATTATTCAAGAAAGGCTATCTAGTTATCAAACAAACACAGTTCTTGAACAAGAACATGCCCTTAAAGAAATAGCCCAAGAAATTGCTTTGATGGCACTGGCTCGCACAGGTTTTTTTAAAATAGCCGCCTTTCAAGGGGGAACTTGCCTCAGGATCCTCTACGGACTAGAACGCTTTTCAGAAGATTTAGACTTTTCTCTGCTAACCCCAAATCTTACCTTTACATGGCAACCTCATCTCCAAAGTATGTCCGAGGAGTTTAAAGCCTACGGATTTGCCTTAGAGGTCCAAGATCGCACTAAAATCAATAAAGCAGTTAAAATAGCCTTTCTGAAAGCCGATTCAGCCGGGGGGTTATTAATCATTAAAGATCTAAAAACACATCAACCTAAATTACGCATCAAATTAGAAATGGATACTAACCCCCCTGAAGGGGCTCATTATGATCTTAAATATCTGGATTTTCCGATGTCATTTAGCATTCAGACTCATGATGTCCCAAGCTTATTTTCGGGAAAATGCCACGCTTTGTTATGTCGACCTTACGTGAAAGGCAGAGATTGGTATGATTTTGTGTGGTATATCGCTCGCAAAACACCCATTAACTTTCCCTTGTTAACACAAGCCCTCCAACAAGCGGGCCCCTGGGCCGGACAAGCAATGGCGGTAACCCCATCGTGGTTGATACACACCTTCACTGAAAAAATAAATACCTTAGATTGGGATCTGGCAAAACAAGATGTGGCTGTTTTTTTAAAACCAAAAGATTTACCCACATTAGAAACTTGGTCCCCTGCCTTTTTTCATTCTCGGGTGGAAAAATTAAAGGAATATTTGAAAGAAACTGTCACTTTTTGACAGGATTGAGCAAAAAAAGCCATTTGACTATCTGTCTTTTAAGATGACAGATTGAAACTCTGTTTCTTTTTGGAGCTATCCGTGATCAAACATATCGGTTACAGCTTGTTAGGCTTATGCGTATTTTCCACCGTTTATGCAGATGATGAAGGCGACTGCACCCTAAATAAAGCCCCTGTTCCGGTGATCCAAATTGAAAAAACAGCACAAGATTTAGGTTATCAACTAAAATCAGACAAAAAAATTAAAATGGGTGATGGATGTACGTATAAAGTAAAGGCCAAAGACAAAGACGGCCATACCTGGAAATTATACTTCGACCCCAATAATGGGAATTTTATTGGGCGAAAAAAAGACTAATTTAGGCCTTGTTGCATGAATCAGGTATTCTGAATGTCATGCCAGTGAAAACTGGCATCCAGTTTCCCGTAGTATATATTTTGTTAAGTCATCTCAAGCGTAGCCCGTCATCCCGAGCGTAGCCCGTCATCCCGAGCGTAGCCCGTCATCCCGAGCGTAGCGAGGGATCTCCCTCTATGCCACTCTTAGGAGATCCCTCACAATGTTCGGGATGACGTGGAAACATGGCCATTCATGCAACAAGGCCATTAATCTATAATGGATGGTAAAAGGGATCATCCTCTGAATAGGTAAAAATTTGCCCCGTTTTTATATCAAAAAACCATTGGTGGATAGCTAACTCATCTTTGTTGACTTTTTCTTGTATCCAGGGAAAGGTAAGACAATTTTTATACGACTGTTGAACAGCCAATTTGGCACATTCATCCGCCTCTTCTAGAGTAAAATTCTTTTCTTGAATAACCGATACCCATGGAGTGATAAAATCATTCGGATTGTCATTTTCATGGCTTAAAAGCGATAAAATACCCCCACATTGACTGTGTCCCAGTAGAATGAGATGCTCCACATTCAAAAACCGTACCCCGAATTCCAAAGCGGCACTGGTGCCATGGTGAAACCCATCTTTTTCATAAGGAGGGACAATATTGGCTACATTACGTGTGACAAATAAGTCACCCGGCTCACATTGCAAGATTAAAGCTGGATCTACCCTCGAATCACAACATGCCACCACCATGATTTTGGGCTTTTGCCCATGAAAAGACAGATGCTGCATCACAGAAGTATCACCAGAAGCATACTTATTTCGAAAGGCCTGATAGCCCTCCAAGAGTTTGATAATGTTTTTTGCCATGGAGATGATACCTGCAATGTTTTTTTCAATGACTATACCCTATTATAGGCCCTACTGCCTATTCCAAAGGTGACATTCAGGGTATGTTTGCTATAATATAGCTACATTATGTAGCTATACAAGAGCATTTATGGATATCCCCAGAGAAATTGGCAAGCGAGAATTTATTCAGCATACCAGCCGCTATTTGCGGTGGATAGAAACTGAAAATAGGCCTTTGGTGATTACGCATCATAATGAACCTGTTTTAAAAGGATATGATACGTGGTAGTTTTAGACACATGTGTTATTATCGAAATTGGCCTTGTTGCATGAATCAGGCATTCTGGATGTCATGCCAGTGAAAACTGGCATCCAGTTGCCCGTAGTATATATTTTGTTAGTCATCCCAAGCGTAGCCCGTCATCCCGAGCGTAGCGAGGGATCTCCCTCTATGCCACTCTTAGGAGATCCCTCACAATGTTCGGGATGACGTGAAAACATGGCTCGTGAGCCTTTAGCCCCTATATCATCCCATTGCTCAACTAGGGAAAAGAGAGGATAACGTTGTTTTTTGGTCTGAACCATTGCATAGTTGGGTAATATCCATTTTAATCGGGCTTAAACGGAGTCTGCTTTGAATAAATTGGCTTAAATGTCGAATTTGAGCGACAAGTAACTAACTCACACCATTAAAACCTCGTTGAGAGAAAAAACAATGATCAACAGACTACCCGGCAAAATCGCATTTATCACAGGCGCCGCACGCGGTATTGGGGCAGCAACCGCTCAATTATTTGTTCAAGAAGGGGCATTTGTCATTCTGGCCGATATTTTGGATGCAGAAGGGCAGGCTTTAGCTCAGGAATTGGGGAGGGATAAGGCCTGCTATGTCCATTTGGACGTGAGCCAAGAAAAGGAATGGGACAAAACAGCCCAATGGATCCAAAAACACTATGGGAAGTTGAATGTTGTTTTCAATAACGCGGGTATTATAGGCACCGGGTGCCAAGATCCAGAGCATCTCTCCTTAGCAGAATGGCATCAAGTGCACGCCATTAACCTAGATAGTATTTTTCTAGGCTGTAAAATGGGCATTGCCCTGATGAAAGAGCACGGGGGGGTCATTGTCAACATGTCTTCACGATCGGGGGTGGTAGGTGTCCCAGGCGCCTGTGCCTATGCCTCCAGCAAAGCCGCCATTCGGAACCACACCAAGTCCGTTGCCCTCTATTGTGCTGAAAAGCATTATCCCATCCGCTGTAATGCCGTCCTTCCCGCTGCTATTTTAACCCCCCTATGGGATACGATGTTGGGCTCAGAGCCAACCCAACGACAAAAAGCCTTGGCTCAGGTGTGCGCGGGCATTCCCCTAGGCTATATGGGTGAACCCCTAGATGTTGCTTACGCGGTCTTATACTTGGCCTCCGATGAATCTCGGTATCTCACGGGGACCGAACTCACTATTGATGGGGGTATTTTGGCCGGCAGTAGTGCCAGTTATGGGGTAAAGCAAGACTGACGAGAAATTTGCTTTAATGGCTTGATAAAGAAAAGATAATATGATATCTTTTTGAACATCATCAAAAACCAGAAGTATCTTTGGCGGATGTAGAAGAGGTTTCTAACTATGTCAAAGCCATTTATTATGGTCTTAATAGACTCAAGGATAACTTTCCATGGCCTTGTTGCATGAATCAGGCATTCTGGATGTCATGCCAGTGAAAACTGGCATCCAGTCCGAATATCAGTCTTCTGGACCCCAGCCTACGCTGGGGTGACAAATAAAGCGCTGGGGTGACAAATAAAGCGCTGGGGTAACAAATAAAGCGCTGGGGTGACAAATGAGGCGCTGGGGCTAAAGACGCACGGAGTGACAAATCCGCTTGGATGACAAGACCGCCCAATAAAGCGGTTTACGGCTATAGGCGGGGGATAGTGACCAATAGTTATAAACGGCCTTGTTGCAATGTTCCCACGTCATCCCGAACATTGTGAGGGATCTCCTAAGAGTGGCATAGAGGGAGATCCCTCGCTACGCTCGGGATGACGGGCTACGCTCGGGATGACGGGCTACGCTCGGGATGACGGGCTAC
>JAHFQG010000030.1 GCA_023266415.1 Francisellaceae bacterium
ATACCCGTCGGGTAGGGGTGGCTAGAGAGGCGTATCGAGCAGGGTTTCAGGGCATTAACGATGTATCGGGTGGGCGGGGTGATGTGGGTATGTTGCCGTTTATTGCTGAGAGTGGCCTATTTTATGTGATGATGTATGCTAAAAATGCGATGGGTATTGCGGATAGGGATGTCTTTCAGGGGGATGTGTTGAAGCAGATCCACCATTTTTTTGATGAGCAAATCAATAAAGCCTATCGGGTGGGTATATTGCCCAGTCAGTTAATCTTAGATCCTGGAATGGGGGATTTTATTTCGGGTAACCCAGAAGATTCCCTTAGGCTTATTGCTCATTTGCCTGAGTTAAAAAAGCGGTATCAGTTGCCTTTGTATGTGGGAGTATCGCGAAAGCGTTTCTTAAGTTATTTGTCCCCTTATGCCAGGGTAGCCAAAGAAAGGGCGGGGGCCTCTTTGGCCATGGGGCAAAGGGTGGTGCAGCAGGGGGCGGATTATTTGAGGGTGCATGATGTGAGGCTTACCCGCCAGTTCTTTGATGCCAGTTTGTGCCTTGTCTGCCATGAGCCATGAGCCTTGAGTCTCAGCACAGGTTGGCATTTAGTCAAATGCGTGTATAGACGCTTTTTTCATGGTATTTTTCCCTAAAAGGTGAAAATATCATTGATTTTTTTACATTTTAGGTTAAAATAATCATATTAACGTCCAATAATCAGTGATTTTACTATGTTTGAACGATTGCTTAATATTCAAAAAACCGGACAAAGTGCTTTCTTGTTTGGCCCACGGGGGACAGGAAAAACCCAGTGGGTCAAAATGGCCTTTCCTGAGGCATTATACATTGATTTATTAAATAATCGTGATTATGTAAACTTGCAAGCCGATCCCTCGCGCTTAGAGGCCATGGTTTTGGCTCATGACACAGAGTGGATTATCATTGATGAAGTACAAAAAGTCCCGAGCTTATTAAATGAAGTGCATCGTTTAATAGAGCATTATCAACGCCGTTTCATTCTAACAGGCTCAAGCAGTCGACAATTGAAACGTAAAGGCACCAATCTTTTAGCGGGTCGAGCTTTAACACATTACATGCATCCTCTGACAGCAATCGAAATCGGAGAAGATTTTAATCTCCAGAAAGCATTACAATATGGGTTATTGCCCATCAGTTATACGTGCGCAGATCCCCAACATTTTCTAGAAAGCTATGTGGCTACCTATCTTCGAGAAGAAGTTTTACAAGAAGGGCTTGTTCGCAATTTGGGCGCTTTTAGTAAATTTATGGAAATTGCCAGTTTTTCACAAGGTAGTCAGCTAAATATTCTGGGTGTATCTAGAGAAGTTGGGGTGAGTCGAAAAATAGTGGAAAATTATTTTGAAATTCTAGAGGACCTACTGATTGCTGTACAAATCCCTTGTTTTACCAAACGGGCCAAACGAAAACTAAGTCAGCACCCTAAATTTTATTATTTTGATACAGGGGTCTTTTACCAAATTCGTCCTAAAGGTCCTCTGGATGTGCTAACAGAAATCAGGGGTGCAACTTTTGAAACTTTATTCTTACAACATCTGCGAGCCATTATTGATTACTATCGATATGATTTTACACTCTATTTTTGGCGTACGGCAACCGATATTGAAGTGGATTTTATCGTTTATGGTGAAAAAGGGCTGTTTGCCTTTGAAGTGAAAAGCAGTTCCTATGTCGATCGCAAAGACTTTCATGGATTAAAAGCCTTTCAAGAAGATTATCCGATGGCCCAATGCTATTTCATTTATGGAGGGGCACACGAAGAGCGCCATGGGTTTATTACGGTCTTACCCATGAAAACTGCACTTTTAAAACTACCCGATATTTTCGGAAAAATAGAGAACATTTAGGCTTTGTGGATCCACATTCAACGACCAGCATACTTTCTTAGACAAATGACTTTCTTTTGGTTGCCGCGTCAATACATCAACCTCTTTCTGAAGAGGAGTCCGTAGGCATATGCACCCATCGTATTTCCCGTTTGGACGCTACAATAAGAGCTATATGGCCTTGTTGCATGAATGGCCATGTTTCCACGTCATCCCGAACATTGTGAGGGATCTCCTAAGAGTGGCATAGAGGGAGATCCCTCGCTACGCTCGGGATGACGGGCTACGCTCGGGATGACGCTACGCTCGGAATGACGGGCTACGCTCGGAATGACGGGCTACGCTCGGAATGACGGGCTACGCTCGGGATGACTTAACAAAATATATACTACGGGCAACTGGATGCCAGTTTTCACTGGCATGACATCCAGAATGCCTGATTCATGCAACAAGGCCATAATGAATTAAAAAGACTTATTAAGACACCTAAATATCATTTTGTAGATACCGGATTACTGGCGACAGAGCTTGGTTTGACCATTCAACGCTGTCAGAGCGATCGGCATGCTTTTGGAAGCATTTTAGAAACTTTTGTCTATTCTGAATTGTTAAAACAAGCCACTTGGGCTCAAGTGAAAAATTCAAACTGGGTGTCATCCTGTACGATGGGGAGAATATCTTACCTTTTGGTCATAAATTATACGCAGCACCTGTGTCCGTGTTATGGGGAAAAACGCAGGATAGCTAGGGGTAGATTATTTAAGAAAATAAATCCAGTGGATCTACATCCAACGACCAGCGTACTTTCTTAGACAAATGACTTTCTTTTAGTCGCCGCATCAATACATCAACCCCTTTCTGAAGGGTGGTCCGATTGTCCGCTAATATAATCAATTGGGCTCGGTATAACCCCGCTTTTTTAGGTAAGGGAGAGGGTAAGGGGCCAATGATTTGTAAAGCGGGGAGGGGGGGGACGGTTAAAAATTGAAAGGGAAAAGTCGCTTGTCTGGCTGAGGCATGTACAACGGCCATGGCTGTGTGGGGAGGGAGACTCGCTTCTAAACGTTCTTGGAGTAAACTCAGGGCAAACGGACCATAGCCTTCGGTGAGCAGTTGTTGTAACCATGGGTGATTCGGATAGGCCGTTTGAAGCAACACTTCCCCAGAGAGTTCTCCCCGCCCTGATCGGCCGCTTACTTGGGTGACAAGTTGCCCCATTCGCTCCGTGGCCTGGTAATCGGCACTGAACAACCCTCCATCCACATCGATGACTGCTACCAATGTCACTTTTGGGAAATGATGCCCTTTGGCAATCATTTGGGTCCCCACAATAATGGCCGCAGACGCTGCCTGAATTTGAGCCAATTTTTCTTCAAAACTGTTTTTAAGACGGGTCGAATCACTGTCAATTCGGATCAACGGCGTATCCGGAAAATGAAGGGCTAATGTCTCTTCTAAACGTTCTGTTCCAAATCCAACTGGGTTAACCGCATCCCCACAGGTGGGACAAGCCGTGGGAATGGATTTTTGCGCATCACAATGATGACACCACAATTTTTTCAAGCCTTGATGTACCGTCATTTTGGCCGAACAGTGCGTACATGCGGCCGACCAATGACACGTTCGACACCATAAAGCAGGCGCAAAACCCCGCCTATTCAAAAACAACAGCACTTGATGTTGGTTGTCTAAATGTTTTTGAATGGCTTTTCGTAAAGTGAGACTTAAGCCCCCCTCTTTGGCTTTCAGAGGGGCTTCTATGAACGATACTGTGGGTAATTGGGCTGTGCCTGTGCGTTTGGATAACTGCAATCGCTCATACCGTTGTCGCTTTAAGTTGTGTAAAGTGCTTAAAGAAGGAGTGGCAGAGCCTAATATAATAGGCACATTCCATGTGCGGGCTAAAAAAACCGCACAATCTCGTCCATGATATCGAAAACCATCAGACTGTTTATAACTGGCATCGTGCTCTTCATCGACAAAAATACCTCCCAAACAATGGAAAGGTAAAAACACCCCTGAGCGGGTACTCAATACCACCAAAGGCGATGTATGTTGTACGTGCCACCATGCTGCTCGGCGCTCTTTTTCCGTTAAACCCGAATGAAACGCAATTACGCGGCCTGGAAAACGTTTTTCCAAACGTTGAAACGTTTGCGGAAAAAGACCAATTTCAGGGATCAGCATCAGCGCCTGCTGTTGTTTCTCAAATAGGGTGGCCATAGCCTCTTGATACACTTCCGTTTTGCCGCTACCGGTTACTCCTTCCAACACCGCACAGGCAAAAGCCATTTGTTGGGGAAACCAACGGGCGGCAATGCGCTGTTCCTCATTGAGTTCAAAAGGACGTTGAGTAACCATGGGGATGGCTAAGGGCGTTGGAGGGGTGGGCGTTTTACCTTCTTTATAACTTTTCGGCATGCTGCTGAAAATGACTTGCCCCAAGGGATGGTGGTAATAGGCACTGGCCCATTGCAAAAAATGACGTTGTTTATCCTGTAAAAAAGGGCTTGCATCTAGGCAGATTTCAATTGTTTTTAATTTAGAGTCAGGTACACTACTTAGTAAGAGGTGCTCCACCACAATACCCGTTAGAAGTTTTTTTCCAAAAGGAACTTGCACACGGCAGCCCAATGGAATAGGTGCGTCACTTAGGTAATCTAGAGGACTCTCTGGAAAAGAGACTGGCAATGCGACGCGTAAGAGGGACATGGGTAGCAGATGTCTTAGTATCTTGGGCGGAGGGTGGCATAGTAGCAGAAGTTGGTGAGGGGGAAAAGTTAACCGGGGGGTTTACTTGTTGTTTCAGGATCACAATTTCTTGTTTTAGCTCATCCAGCTGACTTTTGTATTCTAACCCTTGCTTCGCTTCTTTTTCACAAAATTCTTTTTCTAATAGGCTGACTTGTGTTTCCAAACAAGTAAGATGTTTCATTAGTTTTTCGGCTTGTTTTTTACGTTGGTCATTATAATGTTTTTCTAAAATGGCGATCACGATGCCAACGCTGATGGCCAATATCCCAATTCCGACAGGCGTCAGGCTGATCCCAACGCCAATAAAGGCGGCAATGGCAATGACTGTGGTGGTAGCGGTGTAGGCTTGAGCAAAGGAGACCACAGGTGCGGCAATTTTCCAGAAGAGATTAATGGCAGGCTGACAGAAAGTGTGGATAGCCGTCATTTTTTTCTTGCACCATGTCAGCATGGATTGCCAGAACTTTGATTTAAACGGATTTTTCATGGATAACCCTGTTTTTTTTGGAAAAATTTAGTTAACTATATAACATTACAGGGTATAAGTCAAATGCCCAATGGCTTCCGTTAATTGGGATAATTCATCGGATGGCACTGTGAAAGCTGGTGTTAAATACAGTACTTTATTCAAAGGGCGGATAAAAACGCCCTGATCTAAAAACCAGTGTCGTGCTTTTTGAAGGTCGAAAGGGGTGTCGGGGTAAAGCTCTACTACCCCAATAGCCCCTAAGCAGCGTACGTCTTTTACACACGAAAATACACGATTTTGCTCTAATTGTGCTGACATTTGCTTATAAATTCTATTAACTTGCTCTAATCTGGGCTCCGTTTCAAATAAGGTGAGAGAAGCATTGGCCACCGCACAGGCCAACGGATTTCCCATATACGTGGGGCCGTGCATAAATGCTTGATCAGAGCTGTCTGATAAAAAAGCCTGGTAGACGAAAGGCCGCACTGCCGTGGCCGCCAAACCCATCACCCCCCCTGTCAACCCTTTACCCAGACACAGGATATCGGGCACGATTTCAGCTTGCTCTGAGGCAAATAGAGTGCCTGTACGGCCAAAACCAGTAAAAATTTCATCCACTATCATCAAAATACCATAAGTATCACACAAAGCCCGTAGCCGTGTTAACGCACTGGCTGGATGAAATATCATCCCCCCCGCCCCTTGAACCAACGGCTCAATGATAAGCCCCGCCAACTCTGTATGATTTTTATAGAGCACGTCTTCTAAGGTTGCCCATTCATCTGGTGTTTGGGGCAGCCGACAACATTGTTGAGATCTCTGATGGTCGTTAAAAGCAACATGCAGTGCACTATCGCTCACCGACATAGCCCCTAGCGTATCTCCGTGGTAAGAATTTTCAAAATAAATAAAGCGTTTTTTGAGAGGAGCCCCTAAATTATGCCAATATTGTAACGCTATTTTGAGAGCCACTTCTACCGCCACGGAACCAGAATCGACGAAAAAGATATGCTGTAAATCACCCGGTAAACAAGCTGCTAGACGAGTGGCCAAGGTGGTGGCCGGTTCATGCACTACCCCCCCCAACATAATATGCGGCATACGATCAGCTTGTTCTTTTAAAGCCATCAACAAAGCGGGGTGATTGTATCCATGACAGGCCGTCCACCAAGACGCAATGCCATCTATCAGACAACGGCCATCAGCCAGATAAATATGAGAACCTTCTGTTCGAACCGCTTCTGGCGCAGGCAGCGCGGTTTGCATTTGGGTATAAGGAAGCCATAAGTTAGTCAATTGAATATTTTCGGGTATGTCTATCAAAGAGGGTTCATTGTATAATGTTTCCGTTATGAAAAAAATGCTTTTTATTGCTGGTATTGGCACAGAAGTTGGTAAAACCACGCTTACCACACAATTACTCTCTGTAGCACGGACTCAAAATATGCCTTGGCAAGGCATTAAACCACTGATTTCTGGGTGGACCGAACACAATTCAGACACACACCGTATTTTGGAAGCGCAAGGGTGGCCAATCACCCCAAACACTATTCAAGCTATTTCTCCTTGGCGTTATACAGCCCCTATATCCATCATCCAAGCAGCGGAAGCAGAAGGTCGAACACATACATTTTCAGAATTGGTGCAATTTTGTCAGCGTACTTTTTCTAAAATAGAGGGCACATTGCTTATAGAAAGCGCAGGGGGGCTGATGTCACCCATTACCTATCGCGAAACGAATTTGGATTGGTTGATGGCCTTAAATTGCGACTGTATTTTGGTTAGTCGTCATTATTTGGGGAGCATCCATCATACCCTAACGTCGCTTGCGGCATTGCGTGAAAGAGGTTTAACGCCTTTGTGTATTGCTGTCCATGAATATTCAGAAGACATGCAGTTGTTATATCGCGGTTTTACGAACGTGCCTTTATATCCTATGCGAGAAATTTATCATGTTGTTAACCGACATTTTTATTCAGAACATTCTGTCACTGGCTGAACAAGCGGGCAAGGCCATTTCAGCCATTTATGTACAGCCGGTAGAGGCACAAAATATTGCTCAGAAGATCGACCATTCTCCTTTGACCCAGGCAGATCTCGAAGCCCATGCCATTTTGCAGCGTGGATTGTCTAAAACGCCCTGGCCTGTTTTGTCGGAAGAAGGCATCATTCCTGAGTATAAGGTTCGACAGCAGTGGGAGAGATACTGGTTGGTCGATCCTCTCGATGGCACCAAAGAATTTATAGCACGTACAGGGGAATTTACTGTAAATGTGGCTCTTATTGAACAAGGGACGCCTATTTTGGGGGTCATTTATGTGCCAGCGTCTGCCATGTTGTATTGGGGCAGCCCTACTTTGGGCGCATTCAAACGGGGGCTTAAGCAAACCGCTCAGCCCATTCACGTTAAGCCAAGAGGTTCTTTTCTGCGGGGGGTAGCTTCGCGTCGACATGGGGGAGATATTTCTTTAGAAACCCTGGGGCCTATTACCTGGCAAAAAATAGGCAGCTCCTTGAAATTTTGTGCCCTGGGGGGGGGGTATATGATGCCCAAGGGAACCCCTTACGGTATAACCAAAAAGCAGATTTGATCCAAAGCTCTTTTATTGCCACCACCAGTTCAGAGATATTAGCTAATCTGCTGCCTTTTTTCGAGTGATAAACCTGTGGATAACTCGGTGGACAAGGTTTGTATAACCCAAGAGTAAAGAGCCGGTCAACTTTTTTTAAACATGCCTCTGAGCGTCTCATAAAAATAATTTCTATAAAAATCAACAGGTTACGTTTGGTCAAGAGGAAATCAGCTCATTTTGAAAAAATTTTTTAACAAATAAATCTATTTAGGCAGCTGTGTATAAGTAAGCGAAAGCTGGTATCCAGTCCGAGGCTATGTCATACCAGCGAAAGCTAGTATCCAGTCTGAGGCTATGTCATACCAGCGAAAGCTGGTATCCAGTCCGACTGAATTAGACTGGACCCCAGCCTACGCTGGGGTGACAGGGCTTGTGTCATACCGTGAGCCTTTAGCCCCAGCCTACGCTGGGGGAAAGCTAGTATCCAGTCCGAGGCTATGTCATACCAGCGAAAGCTGGTATCCAGTCAAAATAACGATTATTGCATGGAATCAGTTGGTTCCATCATATCATTCATATCCGTAATTGGCATGGCCATTTTTTTGGCATCGGTTTTGGTATCCGCTGCTTTTTTGGTTGCTACGCCTTTTGCATTGGCTGGATTGACGGTAGCAGCAGGCGCAGTTGTTGCTGCTGGCGCAGCAGGTGCTGCTGGTGCTGCCGTAGTTCCAGTTGCCGCAACCACAGTAAGAGGGAAGGTTATTAAAGCAGTAGCAGCAACCCGAGCGATAAGGTTCATAGAGAAATCTCCTCAGTATAATTAAGCAAGTTAACTTAAAAAAGAATAAACGAACCAACTCATAAAAATTGGTTTCACAGAAAATATAGGGTTTTAAAACACAAGTAAAGGGGATGGGGCAAATAATTTTTTGATTTGGTTAAATGGCTTTCGACTACACTGTAAAGTAAGATCAAAATAAAAAGGTGGAGTATGATTAAAAACAAAAATTACCTCATTTTATTTGGATGCTTATTGGTGATAGGTCTGTTTGAAGTGATTTTTCGTCATACGCATAACTTGCCTGTCTCGGAACCTCTCAAAAAAGCGGCCATTGTGGAAAGTGTCTATGCCATTGGCACCGTGATGTCTCACCATATCTTTCAAATAAAATCGGTACTTCCCAGCGTGGTGGATGAATTGTTTGTCAAAGAAGGTGATTTTGTCCAAAAAGATGCCCCTCTGGTATGCTTAGAAAGCATCGGTATTATTCGAGCGCCTTTTGCAGGAAACATTACCTATCTACCCGCCAATCAATCTGAAATCATCGTACCTAATACCTTGTTGTTGAAATTGGTGGATTTGAGTGATAGATATTTGTTAGCCACGGTGGATCAACGGGGGGCTATTTTCGTCAAACCCCACCAAACCGTGCGTATCAGTTTTGATAACATGAGATCTGATTATTATACTGGCGTAGTCGAATCTTTGTACTCAGAAGAAGATACCTTTAAAGTACGTATCCATACAGATAGTTTGCCAGATAACATACTTCCGGGCATGACCGGTGATATGGCTATTATCATTCGGGAAAACCCAAATGCGCTTTTAATCCCCCTTCGGGCCATTTCTGATAATACAGTTGAAGTCAAAACTTGGTATGGCTCTAAAACTGTCCCGGTTCAAATGGGTATTATTGATGGGGACGTGGGGGAAGTTGTTTCTGGGCATTTGAGCCCTGGAGATAGATTGTATTTTCTCATGAAAGATCCATCATGATATTCCTCTCCATTCGATATTTATTGGCCAAAAAAAAGCAGACCCTGTTCACTTTGTTTGGTATTTTACTTGGAACCGCGGCTTTTATCACTATTTCAGGGTTTATGTTGGGGTTTAGAGGTTATTTAATTGAACAACTTATTGACAATAACCCCCATATTTATATTCAAGCACGCGAAGATTTTTTGACACCCCATGGATTGGATACCGCCTTTTATCATCATCAGTATGATCGGATTTTTTGGGATATTGCCCCCGCAGGGCGAAAAGACAGTGCCATGATTGAGAAACCTCAAGATTGGATAAGTCGGCTCAGGGCAGATCAACGGGTACAAGCTTATTCGGCAGAATTGACTGCGCCCGTAGTATTCAGTTACGGAAAGTCAACCTTTGCTTCCACCATAACCGGATGTAACACGGTTGCACAGGCAAAAGTCACGACCATTGGGAAATACGTGACGCAGGGGAATTTTGATTCTATAGGTTCAGGAGGGAATCGAATTGCTATTGGGGAAGAATTGCGCAAAAAAATGGGCGTTACATTGGGGCAAGATATACAAGTTTCCCTGGCAGATGAACCCTCTACCTCCTTTCGAGTCATGGCTATTTTTGAAACTGGAAGTAAGCAAACTGACGAAACCGCCTATGCCTCGTTAGAGGATACCCAACGTGTGAATCATACCCCCCATCAAATTAACTTGATTGCTGTTCGGTTGGTGGATTATACACAAGCAAGATGGATGGCTCGTAATTGGGATCATCTGTTTCCTGAACTCACCGAAAGTTGGGATCAGAGAAACACCAATATTTTCTCTATCTTTAAAATACAAGATGGCGTACGTTTTCTCAGCATTGGGGTCACCCTCATTGTGGCTGGGTTTGGCATCTACAATGTCTTAAATATGACTGTTATGCAAAAGAAAAAGGACATCGCTATTTTAAAAGCGTTTGGGTACAGTACCTCGGATATTATTCGCATCTTTTTCTTTCAAGGACTCATCTTGGGGATCGTAGGCTCTATGGTGGGGGCTGTTTTAGGATATGGGATCAGCCGTTATTTAGAAACCATTCAGCTCACAGTCACCAGCAGTACCGGGGTTAAGATGGACCATTTCATGATTTCATTGAGCCTCGATATTTATGTTAAGGCCATTCTGTGTGGATTGGTGGCTTCTATTGTGGCCAGTGTTTTGCCCGCTCGCACGGCAGGTAAAATGACTCCCATTCAAATTATTCGAGAGGGAGTTGGTTAAATGGCTGGCATTGTGGCCCAAAAAGTATGTAAAGTGATTGGGGAGCCGGCTCAAACGGTGTTGTCTGAGGTTAGTTTATCCATTGCCCCAGGCGAATTTGTGTCGTTGGTGGGGCGCTCGGGTTCTGGAAAAAGTACGTTGTTGTATGTGTTGAGTGGCCTAGATTTTGCCTCTTCAGGGACTGTATACATTGAAGACCATGACATTTATGCCATGTCCCCAGAGCAACTTGGGCAACTTCGTAATCAAAAAATAGGCTTTGTGTTCCAATTTCACTATTTGCTTGATGAACTCACTGCATTAGAAAATGTACTCATGCCTACTCGAAAAACACACCAAGAACATGCGAAAACACCTATGGCTGAGCATTGGTTAAAAGAGTTTGGGCTAGGTGAAAAACTGCATAGATTGCCTAGACAGCTTTCAGGGGGAGAACAACAACGGGTGGCCATTGCCCGCTCTCTGATTATGGAACCCCAGTATTTGTTTGCTGATGAACCCACTGGTGCCTTAGATTCCGTCAATGGTCAAAGGGTGATGGAAATTTTGAAAGATATTCATAAAAAACAAGGAACAACCATTGTATTGGTCACCCACGACAAAGATTTCGCCAAAGACGCCGACCGACAAATCCATTTGGCAGATGGGCGAATTGTGGGATAGAAAAGGTTGATCTTTTTGGCCTTGTTGCATGAATCAGGGATTCTGAATGTCATGCCAGTGAAAACTGGCATC
>JAHFQG010000113.1 GCA_023266415.1 Francisellaceae bacterium
GCGTCGACGGGTTCATTATTAATGAGCATATCTAACTTAGCTAACTGAGCAGGTTCATACCGTTTAAAATGATAATCTAATGAAGCATAGCCTCGACTCACCGATTTTAGTTTATCAAAGAAGTCCAACACCACTTCATTCATGGGTAACTCGTAAATCATGGATACCTGAGAGCCCACATACAACATTTTGGTTTGAACGCCTCGTTTTTCGATACATAGGGTCATGATGCTGCCCACAAACTCATGGGGCACCAGAATATGGGCTTCTACAATGGGTTCTCGCATTTCTTGTATGGTAGAGGCATCGGGTAAATCGGCGGGGTTGTCGATGTACAGGATATCCCCTTTTTTAGTTAAAATTTCAAATTTGACCGATGGGGCAGTGGTGATGAGATCGAGATTGTACTCCCGCTCTAAACGTTCTTGCACAATATCCATATGCAGAAGCCCCAAGAAGCCACACCGAAAGCCAAAGCCCAGCGCCGTAGAATTTTCAGGTTCGAAAAACAATGCGGCATCGTTGAGTTTCAGCTTGTTCAACGCTTCCCGAAACAGCTCGAAATCTTCTGAGTCGATGGGGAACATACCAGCATATACTTTGGGTTGAACCATGGCAAAACCGGGCAATTGGTGCACTGCGGGATTGCGGGCAGAAGTAATGGTATCCCCCACCGGGGCTCCATGAATTTCTTTGATACCCGCCACCACAAAGCCCACTTCCCCAGTAAGCAAGGTGTCTTTTTTAGTGCGCTTGGGAGTGAAAATACCCATTTCGGTGATGAGGTGGTCGTTTCCAGTGGACATAACCCGTAGTTTCTCTCCTACTTTGATCGAACCATTTTTGATGCGAATGAGTGAAACCACGCCAAGGTAGTTATCAAACCAAGAGTCAATGATGAGAGCTTGAAGAGACGCATCTGGATCTCCCTCTGGCGGTGGAATACGGGCAACTATCTCTTCTAGCAGTGCTTTAATTCCAACGCCTGTTTTTGCGCTGACTTGGAGGGCGTTATGCGCTTCAATGCCGATAATATTTTCAATTTCTTCGATGACTTTGGCTGGATCTGCCTGAGGCAGGTCAATTTTGTTCAAAACTGGCACTACTTCGAGATGCTGCTCTAGAGCGGTATAGCAGTTGGCGACGGTTTGGGCTTCTACCCCTTGGGCTGCATCCACCACCAGCAAGGCCCCCTCACAGGCAGCCAAGGAGCGAGACACTTCATAGGCAAAATCGACGTGACCTGGGGTGTCGATGAAGTTAAATTGATAGATTTTTTGATCAGGGGCCGTATAGTGCAAAGTCACACTGTGCGCCTTAATGGTGATGCCTCGCTCTCGTTCTAAGTCCATGGAATCAAGCACTTGGGCTTCCATTTCCCGTTCGGCCAGCCCACCGCATGCTTGGATAAGGCGATCAGATAGGGTGGATTTTCCATGGTCAATATGAGCAATAATGGAGAAATTGCGAATGTGCTGCAACAACATAAAGAAAGTAGCCTAACAAAATGATAAGGGAGTTCTGGTAGGCTATTCTACAGGGATAGAGAGTGGCAGGGCAAGAAGGCAAAAGATACACCCCCTCCCTGCCCTCCCCCGCTTCGCGGGGGAGGGGATATGTCTGTCATGCCAGCGCAGGGGGTAGGGTCCAGTCTAATACAGTCGGACTGGATGCCAGCCTTCGCTGGCATGACACAGCCTCGGACTGGATGCCAGCCTTCGCTGGCATGACACAGCCTCGGACTGGATGCCAGTTTTCACTGGCATGACACAGCCTCGGACTGGATGCCAGTTTTCACTGGCATGACACAGCCCTGTCAGCGTCTTAAGGAAATCGTATAGGACAAGTTGTTTTTCTTGCTTTAAAACCCTACTATACCGCTTCGGCTTGTTGAGGAAACAACATGATTTTCGATGTTATTATCATTGGCAGCGGTGCTGCAGGCTTAAGCGCGGCGCTCTGGTTAGCCCCTACCCAAAAAGTGGCTGTACTATCCAAAAACACCCTACAAACCGGCGCTAGCTATGCCGCCCAAGGCGGAATTGCGGCTGTTTTATCAAGAGAAGACTCCTTTCAATCCCACCAAGAAGACACCTTCACCTGTGGTGCAGGATTGAGCGATGCGAAAACCGTCACCTGGGTGATCCAACATGCCCCAGAAACCATTGCATGGCTGCAAACATTGGGGGTTTCTTTTACCCCCAACCCACCCAATGATTTCCATTTGACACAAGAAGGGGGACATACCCATCGTCGCATTGTGCATGCGATGGATGCTACTGGCAAAGCTGTTCACAATACCCTGCTGGCACGAGCCCAAGAACACCCCAACATCACCTTTTTAAGTCACCATATGGCGGTGGATTTAATCCTCGAACATAAAAAAAATTCGGCTAAACAACGTTGTGTGGGGGTATATGCCTTAGATATTGAAGCTGACACGGTGAAAACGTATCGGAGTCGATGTGTGATATTAGCGACCGGTGGGGCCAGCAAAGTTTATTTGTACACCACCAATCCAGATGTGGCCAGCGGTGATGGCATTGCTATGGCTTGGCGGGCGGGCTGCTCTGTTCAAAATATGGAGTTTAATCAATTTCATCCCACATGTTTGTATCACCCCGCTGCTCGTTCTTTGTTATTAACCGAAGCCATTCGAGGGGAAGGTGGCTATCTAACTCTGCCTAATGGGGAACGCTTTATGCACCGTTTTGATGAGCGTGCAGAGCTGGCTTCACGAGACATCGTTGCGCGCGCCATTGATCATGAAATGAAACGATTGGGGATTGATTGCGTATACCTGGATATCAGCCATAAACCGGCTGCCTTTATCCAAATGCGTTTCCCCACGTTGTATAAAGCGTGCTTAGACTATGGGTTTGATATGACACGTGAACCCTTACCCATTGTGCCTGCTGCCCATTATACCTGTGGAGGGGTGAAAACCGATTTATGGGGCACCACTGACATTCCACATTTATACGCTATTGGCGAAACCGCTTGTACCGGGCTGCACGGTGCCAACCGGTTAGCCAGTAATTCCCTCTTAGAATGCTTTGTATTAGCGAAACAAGCGAGTTTGCATATCTTAGCGCATATTAAAGACATTCCCCCTGTCCCAAAGGCTACGGCATGGGATGAAAGCCAAGTGTGTGATCCGGATGAGCGTGTGGTTATTTCTCACAATTGGGAGGAATTACGCCGTTTTATGTGGGATTATGTGGGCATTGTGCGCAGCACAAAACGCTTATTACGCGCCCAACATCGCATTACCCTCTTAAAACAAGAAATTCAAGATTTTTATGCTCATTTTCGAGTCAACCCTGACCTGCTAGAGTTGCGCAACTTAGTTACTGTGGCTGATTTAATCGTGCAATCTGCTTTACGCCGTCAAGAAAGCCGTGGACTGCATTTTACGCTTGATTATCCAGAGTTGTTGGATAAAGCAGAACAGACCATTTTAAAGCCGACTTAGTGTTTTTTTAAAGCCAAACTGCCACAATCGCCAAGTTTCGGGTGACATGCTGTCGGCCCATATCATGCGCTTTGTTATATCACCTTCCCCACGTTGCAGAGGAAGGCTAAGGTATGGGTGTATTTGTAAGATAACATAAAAACGGGATAAAAAAGTTTTTTCTCCCAGCATCACCGTTTCCCTGTGGCCAGATTTTAAGTAAAGTGTGAGCCCATTATGATTTAGTTCTAAGGCTAACAAACTTTTAGGATGCTGCAAAGCAATTTCCTTATAGTACAAGGAAAAGCTATACCCAAACCAAAGCCCAGCCAACGTTAGTTGCCACAAAAACGGTAATCGGTTATAAAACAAAGCACCTAACACCACACCATTTAACAAAACCCAGATTTTTTGGGCGGTGGGAGAAGGGGTGAGCAGAGTTGTCATTGCTGACATATATTTGCCCTCCTATTGATTGTAGGGATCAGGCATTCTGGATGTCATGCCAGTGAAAACTGGCATCCAGTTGCCTGTAGTATATATTTTGTTAAGTCATCCCGAGCGTAGCCCGTCATCCCGAGCGTAGCCCGTCATCCCGAGCGTAGCCCGTCATCCCGAGCGTAGCGAGGGATCTCCTAAGAGTGGCATAGTAGGGAGATCCCTCGCTACGCTCGGGATGACGGGCTACGTCGGGATGACGTGGAAACATGGCCATTCATGCAACAAG